>JALGTD010000140.1 GCA_029821515.1 Candidatus Zipacnadia bacterium
CCAAGATAAACGCAGTGATGTATGCTCAGAACGGCTGCTTCTTCGTCATCCCCGGGCGGTACTTCAAGGAAGATACCAGTGAGCCGCGCTCCTATCTGCGCTACAACTACGATGTTGAGGTGCGCGGGGCAATTACGGAGAACTTCCATCCCGCTCCGGCGGTGGTGCGCGAGTGGCAGGAAAAGTGGGCATATCCTGACGGCGCTGACTGGAACAGCATCCGCTATGTTTATGACGAGACGCTGCTGGCGGCGCGCATCCAGCCGCTAACTACGCTCAGCGGCGGTGTACTACGCTCATCGTCCATCGCAAGCTGGCACAGCAACACCGCCAAGGTGCCGCTGCTGCCGGCCAGTCCTGACCTGCTCTACTACGGCGAAGTGCCATAATACCGTCCGGTTTCTTACCAACAGCCGTGGTAGAGATACGGGTGGCACAGCGACAAGCTGTGCCACCCTTTTTTTAGCCCGGATTATTCATAAACGGGTTTTGCGGACTGGCCAGCAAAAGCTTCAAAAGTAGAACAGTACGACAGATAGCATGCCGTTACTCCCCCCGGATTGATCCTCTCCCGCAAGTTTATATAAGCTCTTCTTGATATTGAGGAACCCCAGCAGGCTCGCGGCGCATATATAGTATGAATAGCAAAGGCTCCGCGACCGTTCACCGGGCAGTGTCAGGCGCAGAGCCTAAGGAAGAGCTGGGTAGCTCTCCAGCTAGATTATACCCAAATCAACCGACTTCATTCAACAGTCGCGGAGGCTTGCTGCAGAGGTGAATATGGACGCAGAGCGTAACCTGGCAGACAACAATCCCACGAAGGCAGCGGCGACAATAGTTCTGGGCCCTCGTCGCCGACGTGACCTTGTTTACCTTAGTCTACTTCACCAGGCTGCGTCAAAGTCACAAGCCCTCCAGACAAATACCACATCATCACAGCAAAATACCAGCTCCGGCCCAATACTTCCCCATATCCGGGTGGTTATGCTGACACTGCTCCCCACCAATTATCAGGAAAGCGTGGTGCAAAACAGCATGCTGCCAGCTACTGAGTTCGCCCACAAAACCGAGCAGTCCAACCAGGCCCTACCCTCGCTGCGGCTAAATCAGACAGAATATCTGTATTTGTCAAAGCAAGAACTGGAAGAGGTTGCCGATGAGCTGCTGCGCGAGAGTGTGGCAGCTTTAGGGCGGGGTGAATATCCATTTTACAGCGAAGCGTGGTTGCGTCAGCTCCAGCAGCGCGAAGCAGACGCGCCCACCGCCGGCGAAGCCGACCACACAATAGAGGAGAAGCCGTTACCCCAGTTGTGTTTGCGGCTGCTGGCACAGACGCCGATGAAGCACCAGTGGCGGGCAGCGATACGACTGTCAATCAAGGGAATGACCGTCAGGGAAATTGCTCGCCGGCTTGATACCAGCCCCGCCGGAGTCAGCCGCTGGCTCAAAGCTGGCCTGGCGCGATTGGCGGCGGCCGCCGTAAATTTGGATGAACTGTACAATCAACGCGAGGCGATCCGGGCTGTATGGCAGGAAGAGACCCGGCGTTACGCTCCTCGCAAAGAGCGACACTGCAGGCCCGGCCAGGAGGCGTGCCGCACCTCGGGATTGTGCCCATATCGCTGGTATCTGCTCTTCGAGCAGTGAGCTTGCCAAAGAGGCTCTGAGAAAGCAATAAGCAGGAAAGAAAATGGGGGTGAAGAAACTAATTACTTGCAGCCCGTTGCTCACCAGCCTGCGCACCGGGAGGTCAACCTATGAGCCTCGGAATAGTTATCCTGTTCGTGACCGTCACAGTGGCGATGATCGTCGTGCGCATTGGCGGCATTGCCCTGGAACTGACCGGCTTGGA
Organism: Candidatus Zipacnadia bacterium; assembly: GCA_029821515.1. Classification (GTDB taxonomy): domain Bacteria; phylum Armatimonadota; class Zipacnadia; order Zipacnadales; family Zipacnadaceae; genus JALGTD01. Next base: position 1,853 of record JALGTD010000140.1, read on the forward strand.
ACATAGCGTCGCGCGTTTCCAGGCTCTCTCCGCATTCACAGGTACAGGCTTCACTACCCGGGAGGCCGAGCAGATCACTAGCGACGCCCAACGCCGACGTATTGTCTCTATCCTCATCCTGGGAGGCAACGCCGGTATGATCACCGCCATCGCCAGCCTCGCCCAGACGTTCACGGCTAGCTTCAGTGGCGAGCCCCGGGAAGTCGCCATAATCTTCGCGCAACTGGCCGGTGTCGGTGCTTCGCTATATCTGCTGTACCGGATCATCCTGTGGCCACGCATATCTCGGCGGATTGACAGAACTATACGCAGCCAGCTTGAGGCACGTATTATCCTGACGCCAGCAGAGATTGAGGAGCTGCTGCAGTCTGCCGAGGGCTGGGGGATAGCTCGCGTGGAGGTCCCCTCGGAGTGTCAGTTCGCGGGTAAGCCTATGGCCGAGACCAGACCTCATGACCAGGGAATCCTGATAATCGCCATCGAACGGGATGAAAAGTTGATTCCCTCCCCGCACGGCAATGAGTCAATTCAAGTCGGTGACCGGTTGATCGTGTATGGGAAGTTGGCGGAGATGCCAGCATTGCTGCGTGGCCAGACATCTCCTGTACATCGGTCCCCATCCTGATCAGACGGCGAGTCAAAGCTATTATTGCGGATATACTGGCAATGAAGACCTCGCTAATATCCGGACGGGCCGTAATCAAGTAGGCATTGGATCAAACTCTGTACGCCTAATCAACCAGAAGAGCTCCTCGACCAAGCCTTCGGTGGGAGTCAGAGCGACACGAAACCTGGGAGGGCGATGAGGATTGATGATTATTGGCTGCCCTTTTTCCCCCAGGGCAGTAAATCCCGAGTAGACCAATTCATCACCACGCAACGCCTCACAGATAACTTGAATCTGATCCAGAGGCACTCCGATACGCTTTGCAAAGCCCCTTTTCACCAGCAGATGAGTATCAGTAAGCACATACTGAACCGGCAGGCGCCAGCCCAGAAAATAGAGGGCCGCCGCCGCTGCGACCACCAACCAAAGTATGCCCTGCCCCATCGTCCCTGGCAGCAGATTGCTCAGTACCAGCAGACCGCCGGCCAGAGGCACGGCCACAACGGCGATCATAATTCGCAGCAGCACTGGGGTCGGGGCATTTTCCTGGGCAATGATATAATACTCTAGTAACATCGTATAATAGATAACCGGCACTGAGATAGGCCCAGGCAGCGGCGCTCTCTTCCAAACATAGAAGGAATCATCTGACTTGCCGCGAAGGTATTCATACTGGTTGTCCGCATACAAGTGACTGTCACACAATTACATTTGCGGCCCGCGAGGTAGGTCGCTGAATTGTGAAGTTCTGTGTATACAACGAGATATTCCAATATTAGCCTGCGGCCAAGCAATTCGGAATCGCCGCTGAGATAGGTTTCGACGCGACCGAGGTCGCTCCCTTCACTATTGATAGCTCAGTGCGGAATATTAACCAGAAAACCCGGCAGCTAATCCGCAAACTTGTACTTGCCAAGCAGGCCCTGAGCGCGACTGGCAAGCTGTAGCCTCCGCGTAACCACAGCAAGTTAGCCAAATGATGGAGGTAAGCTCGTGATCGGCTGTATCTACAACCCGTTGTTTGAAGAACATGGCGTCCCCCAGCATCCCGAGAACGGCACGCGCCTGGCGGCTATCACCGACCGGCTCAAGCAGACCGGGTTGTGGCAGGAGCTTGGACATATCGAGTTTGCACCCGCGACTGTCGAGCAAGTCGGCTGGGTGCACGAATATGACTACATTGAGTACATTAGCTTCCTCTCTGAGCACGGCGGCGGAGCGCTCGATTTTGATACACAAGCTACTGAGGAAACATACCCGGCCGCGATGCTGGCAGCAGGCGGGTGTATAGCAGCTACCGAAGCTGTGAGCAGCGGGGAGTTGGATTCGGCGATTTGTCTGGTGCGGCCACCCGGCCATCATGCCCTGCCCAACAATGGGATGGGATTTTGTTTCTTCAATAATGTGGCGATAGCTGCCGAGGCAGCTTTGCGAGCTAATTTGAATCGTGTGGCAATTCTGGACTTTGATGCCCACCACGGCAACGGCACTCAGGATATATTTTATTCCCGAGGTGAGGTGCTGTACTTCTCGATTCATCAATCGCCAGCGTTCCCCGGCACAGGAACAGTTGATGAAGTGGGGCTTGACGCAGGGATGGGTCAGACCATCAATGTGCCGCTTCCCCAGGGCGCCCGCGACAAACACTACCTGCAAGCCGGGCAGCAGATAGCTATACCCGCCCTGAACGCTTTCGGGCCGGAGATTGTATTCATATCCGCCGGGTATGATGCCCACTGGCAGGACCCGCTGGTCAATATGCAGATGACTGCCGATGGATTCTATCGGCTGATGCAGGAGACCATCACGGCGGCGGTTGACCTGTGCGAGGGGCGACTTGTAGTTGTACTGGAGGGCGGTTACAATTTGGATGCGCTGGCCCTGTCGGTGGAGAACACAGTGTTGGCGCTGGGTGGCAGGGAGATAAGACAGCACGACGAAGAGCCACCACCGCTACATCCTGATCAGGACGAGAGAATAACCCGGTACCTGGACCACGCCATCGAGCAGCACCGGCAGCGATTGGGGCTCGCAGAGAATTAGTGGAGGATAGTAGATGGATGCCCGCAGTCTGCGCGTATTGGAATATCCCGCGATCATCGAGCACCTGGCTGACCAGGCCGCGACCAGCCTGGGCCGTAGCCGCTGCCAGCAGTTAACCCCCAGCAGCGACGAAGAACAGATTAGACAGCAACTTGCCGAGACCAGTGAAGCCCGTCTGCTGCTGGAAGCCAGTCCTCCCTCGTTCGGCGGCATTACCGATGTCCGCAGCCTTCTGGAAAGAGCCAATGTCGGCTCACTGCTGGAGCCCAGCGAGCTGTTGGCCATCCGCGATCTGGCCAACGCCTGCCGCCGGCTGGTCAACTACTTCGAGCGCCGCCAGCAGGAAGCTCCCCACCTTGCCGAATTGGCCCTGCGACTGGGCAATTACAGCGACCTGAGCGAGCAAATCACACGGTGCATCGGTGACGATGCTGAAATTGCTACTGACGCCTCCC
>JALGTD010000141.1 GCA_029821515.1 Candidatus Zipacnadia bacterium
TAATGTCAGCACGGACGAGATAATGCCGGCTGGAGCAAAGATTCTGCCGCTGCGCAGCAATATTCCCGCTATTAGCGAGTACGTCTTCGCGCCGATTGACCGAGACTTTCCCGCTCACGCCCGAGAACTGGGCGGAGGAATCATCCTGGGGGGACGCAATTACGGGCAGGGCTCCAGCCGTGAGCACGCTGCGCTGGCTCCGGCCTATCTGGGTATCAGAGCGGTGCTGGCAGTCTCCTTCGCTCGCATCCATCGGGCCAATCTGATCAACTTCGGAATTGTGCCCCTTGAGATTTCGCCGCAAGACTATGACCGGTGCCAGCAGGGCAATGAGCTTCGGGTGAAGGATATCCGCGACAGTCTACAAAGCGGTGACCAGTTGACCATAGAGAATGTCACTGGTGGGTTTTCGTTCAGGGGCACCTGCCAGGTAGCCCAGCGGCAGGCACAGGTACTGCTGGCCGGTGGCGCTCTAAACTGGGCCAAGCAGAAACTGAGAAGCTGACAATGTAATCAAGGGTGAGGCCGTGCGGGAGACAGTATGCTAGGCCGACCAGCAGCTACTGCTTAAGCACTCGCTCAATCATCGCAGCGAATGCATACTCAGGTTGTGCGCCCACAGTGCGCTCAGCTACCTCGCCGCCGTTGAATATAAAGACTGCCGGTATGCTCCGGATGCCATATATGGAGGCTATCGCCGGAAATTCGTCGAGATTGACTTTAGCGACTTTGATCCTCCCATCATATTTGTTACCGAGGCTCTCGATAATCGGGGATACCATATGGCACGGTCCGCACCAGGGCGCCCAGAAGTCAATCATAACGGGTATATCGGCCTCGAGTACTTCGCTGACAAAATTATTCTCAGTTACTTCGATTGGTTTGGCCACAGGCATTTTCTCCTATTTATTGTTCTTCATCGACGTTGTTTGTCCGACGTTTCTTTGCAGACAATGAACCTAAGTATAACATAATCAGGGCCGCGATGACAACCCCGGCGCAATTGGCTAGGATATCTGACAATTGACACTCACGACCCGGCACTCGGAGCTGGTACAGCTCCAGGAGCAGTCCATAAACAATTGCAATAATAGCAGCGTAGCAGGTGGAAGCTACAAGCCGCGGTCTGCGACCAGTTGCCCACCAGCAACGGAACAGAAGCACTGTCAGGACTGCGTAGGCTACGAGGTGGAGCAGCTTATCGGTGCCCCGGGTAGATGGAGGCCCGTGTCCCGGCCAGGCACTGGCGACGAAAATCACTGACATCCACCCCACAGTAGGCCCCCACCGGGCTGCCCAACAGTGTTGGTTACCAGGCGGTACGTCAGTCTGTTTGGGGCCTTCGTCGAGACTACTCACTTGGCTATCTGGACGCCGGCCAGGGGGACGATGAAGGTTGTCTGCTGCGTTGATAGTGCCGCCCCGAACTCGCTACACAGCTCGGCGCTGATGGAGTGCTGCCCGCTGCTTAGCCTGCTGGTGTCCAGAGCGTAGCGTCCGTTGCGCTGGGTGGTCAGCAGCTTGGTGACGCCATCCACATTGACGGTGACGAAGCTAAATTGGCCGCTCCCCTCCACTTGAGTGTGCACCACCAGATTCGTGTCATTATCACCGCTGGCCGCAGGCTCCAGGCGGACGGCCAATGTGAGGGGAATTTCGGTTGGTGGAGGCTGCGGCGGTCGAGCGGCCACCACCACCTCGCTACCAGGGCTGACTGGGGCAAGCTGCTGGCGGCCCAGGTAATTGATTATTCCCAGGATCGCCAGCACATGGAAGCCGGCACGCTCCTGCAGACTGCGACCTGCGCCTGTCTTGGACTCGCACAGAAAAGACGGTATGCCCTGGCTCAAGCCCCAGTAGCGGTGACAAAGTGCCAGTGAATCGCCGGGGTAGTCGTAGTAGACATTCAGCGGATAGCCGTAGCCCTTCATCCAGTACGAAATGTTGCGCGAAGCCGCTACCGTATTGGCGCACAGCAGCGCCGGAAGGCTGTCATGACTGCCGATGGTTTCTATGAAGTTTTCGGCATACGATCGGTTGCGGCTACTTGCGGGCAGTTCATGCAGGTCAATCACCGCGTGGGGCTGGTGACGGATGACAGCTGCCCGGATGGCCTGGGTCTCGAGCTGGGTGAATTTGCCCCAGTCCCGATTCAGATCCATCTGCTGGGCGTTAGTGCGGCGGCCAGCCACGCAACCGTCGGGATTGGCTACAGGCACCACGGCAATCTCGAAGTAGCGCAGGAGCTTGGCTTCGGTATCTGACGGCGCTGCTGCCAGGTATTGAAGAAGAGCGAGTGTCGCGGTGGTGCCGGCGCACTCCGTCCCGTGCTGGCGAGCAATAACAAACAGCCGGATCTTCTCGTCGGAGGGGTAATCAGGGTCGGTTGCCGTCGCCAGCCAGATACTTCTGTTGTTATGGGACTGGCCGATAGCCTCGACAGTTACCAGCGTGCTGGTGCGGTCAAGTTGGCTCAGAAGCTGACTAACCTGCTCGTAGCTACGGGGCTGTGCGGGGAAAAACCCAGCAATCTGGCTAAGAGTACCCGCTTTCACCTGGCCCAGGGCGGTCATAGTCACCAGCAAGTACGCTATTAGGGATAGGCTTAGTAACCGGATTGTGCGGGAGTGATCGCCCATAGCCAATTTGAAGATGCTCGTAGTGGACTGCTTGGCTGGTATGTGGAAATGGTATCAGAAAAGGCTGGCAAAGTAAAGGGCAGATGAGAGTGAGCCGGGCTTCTTTGCCTGCGGCAGACTGTTCTGGTATAATATGCCAAGTGTCACGTGGCTGGCCCCAGAGAGTCCGGGGTCTGAAGCACGACTGGTTTGAAGTGTTGCTATGACTACTGCTGGAATCATTGCCTCTGTTGTCTTCGTACTTACCTATGTCCTCATCGCCACGGAAGTGGTTCACCGCACCAAGGCGGCGCTTCTGGGTGCCGTAGCGATGTTGCTTCTGCGACTGGTTGACCAGCACCATGCCTTCCACGGTACTCATGAAATACTTGGTATTGACTGGAACACAGTTTTCCTGCTCATTGGCATGATGACCATCGCCAGCACTATGGGGCGCACCGGCGCCTTTCAGTGGATGGCCCTCAAGGCGGCCAAGCTGGCCCGTGGTCATCCGTTCTGGATTATTGTGCTGCTCTCTGCTGGCACTGCGGTGCTTTCGGCGGGACTGGATAACGCCACGACCGTGGTGCTAATGGCACCGGTGACCATCCTCATCTGCGAAGCACTGGAAGTCGATCCGGTACCCTATCTGATCTTTGTGGTGCTGTCTTCGAATATCGGCGGTACGGCTACCTTGATTGGGGATCCGCCCAACATTATGATCGGCTCGGCGGCCCACTTCTCGTTCGTTGACTTTCTGATGGTTGATACACCGATTGCAATCTTCGCGATGATAGCCTTCTTTGGGGTGGCGTGGCTATTTGTACACAGATATGTGCGCGTGTCACTGCGCCAGCGAGCCCGGCTCAGGGAGTTTGACGAGAGCTTGGCTATCACTGATGCCGGCCTGCTGCGCAAGTGTGCGATTGTCGGTGGCCTGACGTTGGCGGCCTTCTGCATTCACGATGTTATCCATCTGGAGCCGGCTACAATTGCTCTGGCAGGTGCGACACTGCTGATGGTTTGGCAAAAAGGCGGCGTCGAGGAAATCTTTCATGGTGTCGAGTGGGGTACCATTTTCTTCATCATCGGCCTGTTTGTTATGGTCGCAGCACTCGCGTCCACCGGCGTGATTGGTCTGTTCAGCGGCTATCTGCTGGCAATCACCGGAGATAACATCCTGGTACTGACAATGGGTGTGCTGGTCGTCTCGGCTATCGTCTCTGGCCTGATCGGAAACATCGCCTATGTGGCGGCAATGAACGCGGTGCTGCTTAATCTGGCCGCAGCCAAGCATCCCGAACTGATCGGAGTTGCCCAGATTCAGGCAGCGGATATGCTGCCGGTGTGGTGGGCACTTTCCATCGGGGCTTGCTTCGGCGGCAATTCCACGCTGCTGGGCACGGCAGCTAATGTGGCGGTAGCCGGAATTTCTGAGCGGTCTGGTTATCCGATGACCTTCGGACGATTCCTCAAGTATGGCATTCCCGTGACCGCAGTGACCATCGTCCTGGGCGCGATATACCTGTGGATCCTGTTCTTCTGATGGGGTAAGCAATGGCGTTTGTCGCAGGCGTTGACATCGGCAGTCTAACTGCCAAGGCAGTGGTTGTAGAGTCGGCGACCCATGAGATTCTGGGCGATGCTCTGGTGCCAACCGGCCATCGGCCACCGGAAGCTGGCGAGCACGTCCTAATGCAAGCGCTTCAGGAAGCCGATGTATCCATTGACAACATTGATACGCTCGTGGCTACCGGATATGGCCGGGGCTCAATCAAAGCAGCGGATCAGCAGTTCACCGAGATCTCCTGCCTGGCCGCTGGTATCCATCACCTTCTGCCGGAAGTGCACACCGCGGTGGACATCGGCGGGCAGGACAGCAAGGTGATAACTCTGGACGAGGCGGGCTGTGCTGAGGGCTTTGCGCTTAACGATCGCTGTGCGGCGGGTACGGGGCGATTTCTCGAGGTAATGGCGGAGGCGTTGGGTGTAGAAATCGCGCAACTGGGTAGACTTTCTTTGCAGGCAAAGCGCCCTGCGCAATTCAGCAGCACCTGTACGGTTTTTGCTGAATCTGAGCTGGTCGGTATGCTGGCAGAGGGGGAATCTCGAGAAAACATCGCTGCCGGCTTGAGTCGCCTTGTGGCTCATCAGGTAGCTGCGCTGATGAGCCAACTGCGCTACCGACCGCCGTTTGCTTTCGTCGGCGGGGTGGCCAAGAACCAGGGTGTGCATGCCGCGGTGGAAGAGCTTTTGGAGACGGATGCGCAGGTGCCTGACCAGCCACAGATGGTATGCGCGCTGGGAGC
>JALGTD010000142.1 GCA_029821515.1 Candidatus Zipacnadia bacterium
CGCTCGACTATGATGACGTGTTCGATGCTCGGCGTCTGGCGCAAGGCGTAGTCGGCGTCGTGCTTCAGAGGGATTATCTGGCCGCGCCGATAGCCACCGTCGGCAGTTATCAGCACCTTGGCCTCGGCGTCCACAATGCGGTCTCGTAGCGCCTCGGCGCTAAAGCCCCCGAAGACCACCGAGTGTATCGCCCCGATGCGCGCGCAGGCTAGCATCGCGATCGGCAGCTCGGGAATCATCGGCATATAGATGGCGACCCGGTCGCCCTTTTTCACGCCCAGGGTTTTAAGCGCGTTGGCCAGCTTGTTAGTCTCTCGATACAGATCCCAGTAGGTGAGCGTGCGCCGCTCGCCGGGTTCCCCCTCCCAGATTATTGCTGCCTGGTTGCGCCGACCATTGTGCACGTGCCGGTCCACGCAGTTGTAGCAGGCGTTCAGCTTGCCACCCACGAACCATTCAGCATGAGGCGGGTCCCACCGCAACACCTCGTCCCACTTCTCATACCAGTCGAGCTGCTCAGCCATCTCCGCCCAAAACGCCTCGGGATCAGCCTCAGCTCGTTCATACACCGAGGGATCCTGCACCACTGCCGCGGCCGCAAAGTCGGCGGGGGGCTGAAACACTCGCTCCTCGATGAGCAGTCGGGATAGGTCCTGTTCTTCGCTGGCGGCGTCATCGGCCATTGTCGATCATCTCCTCAATCTTTGGTCGTGCCCGCGGTGTGCCATTCCCGTCTCGAACCATAGCGTTCTACACCCAACACACGCATACCTCCATTCTCTCCGGCCCCGTTCGTAGACACCATAGGTTGTTGCAAGCTTCTGACAGGTGTCAAGCACCAGATGGGCCTGCGCGGGCGGCTATGGGCCAGACAAGAGGACAGCCCTGTCAGCCGAAACAGGGCCACCAAGGGCACCGAGGTCGTGTCAATTTGCGAGAGTTCGTTGAGCCTGGTAATTAGTTCCGGAAGCAGGTACCCCAGCCCAACCCCCGCGATCATTGCCAGGAAAATCCAGCCCGTCAGATAGCGGTCCAGAAAAGATAATCTTGTTGCCACTGAACGTGCCAAGCTTATCAACTCCTTTTGTTATCTTCAGGGCCTGTAGGCGTACATACCCACGCACGCATCGTAGCTCCAAGGCGACTGCGTACTGAAAGTCGTTACGCGAACGCTCCGAAGATGTGGACCAGGCAGTAATAGATGCCTACGGCGATGAAGATGCCCCCGGTGATGCGCCGGCCTCAGCCCTCGGCCATCTGGCTGCGGCAGGAGTTGCCAGTACAAAGGAAAAGAACCTTCGTTGGGGAGAAAATTGCTATACCTCCTCCGGCAACCACTCATTCGACTCAAGCAGCAGTATAGATCAGGTATAGACCGCCCAGTATTACCAGCACCCCGCAGGCCTGTTTTAGCAGGACCGCACCCCGCGACTTTTCGCTCCAGTTCAAATAACGCTGCACCAACTCCGTTGAAGTACCCGCAGCCACAATTACTGAGCAGTGGCCTACGCCGTAGACGACCAGCAGCAGGACACCATAGGCGAACCTGGTGGCCGCTACTCGAGTGGTGACGGCTAGAATGGGAGCCATATAAGCAAACGTGCAGGGGCCCAGAGCAATACCGAATACCAGGCCGAGAACCAAAGCAGCCAGTAGGCCCTTGCGCTGGATTGCCCCGGGACTGGCTCCACTGAAAGAAAGAGGTATCACTCCAAGTAGGTGTAGCCCCACTATCAAGAACACTGCCGCGACCAGATAGTTGCCCCATGCGCCGATGTCGCCCATCATGCGCCCAAGCGAGGCTGTGATGACACCGATGACGGCAATAGTAAATAGTATTCCACTGGCAAACAGCGTCGAGAGCCAGAACGCGTGGCGGGTGGAGGTACGCCCGTGCTTGTCAATGAAACCGACGATGAGCGGAATGCTGGCCAGATGGCAAGGGCTGAGCAGAATGCTGAGCACTCCCCAGACAAACGCTGCACCGAGGGCTACCGCCGCGGTCCCCGCAACTGCCTGAGTGAGCATGACAAACAGTTCTTGCAGTTCATTTCACCCCCAACTCGGCAAGCTTACTGACTATCTCTTCTTTGGGGTAGAACCCGATGTGGCGGAAGACTTCCTCACCGCTGCTGTCATAGATAACCTGCGTCGGTATGGAGCGTATGCCGTACTTGTTTGCCTGCTCCGGGTGCTCCCATACGTCAATGAAGTCAACCTGTAGCTTGCCAGCATACTCTTTGCGCAGGTCGGCCAGAATCGGCTGCATCATCTTGCAGGGAATGCACTTGTCTGCGCCAAGCTCAACAAACCGGGGCAGAGGCGCAGGCTTCGCTTCCTCGGTGGCAGCCGTCGTTAGTTGGTCATTTAGTGTGCCAGGGTGCTCTTGACTGGTCTGCTCAGACTCGGTACTGCCCTTGTCTACCTGCTCAATAGCGTGGGGCGCTGTTGGCGTTTGTGCGGCCGTGGTAGTCTCTGTCTGGGTTGATGATGACGGCTTGTTAGTCTTGACTGCAATTACCGGTAGGATAGCAAACACCACGAGCACGGCTATCCACATTTTTTTCTGTTGTGACACTATTATCACCTCAACCGTTCGTAGTTTCCCACTTAGCTAACCGTGCAGCAGCCTTGGTCTTCATGCACAGGTCTGCCTTGAAAGCAGCTCTCTTCCCCTGACTAGCCAAGGAGCTTCTTGATATCGTCGGCGGACGGCACCTTTCCTGCCGACTTGACATCACCGTCGACGACGAGGGCGGGGGTCATCATGACGCCAGCCTTCATGATCTCATTGATGTCAGTGACCTTCTCGATCTCATACTCGAGGCCGAGAGCCTGGGCCGCCGCCTCGGCGTTCGCGGCTAGCTTCTTGCACTTGGGACACCCGGTACCCAGGATCTGTATCTTCTTCATTGCAACCTCCTATCGGACAATGGCTCCGTAGATGACGCCGGTAACCGTGGCCATCACGACGACCAGACTGACGAAGACAACAGTCTTTTTCGTTCCCATGATGCTGCGAATCACGAGCATGTTTGGTAGCGAAAGCGCGGGTCCAGCCAGTAGCAAGGCCAGCGCCGGTCCTTTGCCCATGCCACTGCCCAGTAAGCTCTGGAGAATCGGCACCTCAGTGAGGGTAGCAAAGTACATAAAGGTGCCCACAATTGACGCGAAGAAATTGGCGCCCAGCGAGTTGCCCCCTACCAGTTTGGCGATCCAGCTATTGGGAATAATCCCGTGATCTGTCCCCGGCATTCCTAGCAGGAACCCGGCTGCCAACACCCCCGCGAACAGCAGCGGCATTATTTGTAGGGTAAAGCCCCAGGTAGAGTCCAGCCAGTCTTGCGTTTCACTCCGGTTAAACCATCGCCGCAACATCACTGCGAGCACGATCAGTAGCGGCACAACAATGTGCCAGTGTATCCTGTAGACCTCCCACCACAACCCAGATTCTTCCGTGGGTCTTGCCCAGGCGGCGAAGATGAGAATCAGCACCATCAGCCCAACGAAGGATGCCGTCTGCAACAGGGGCCGCTCTTCGTCCTCGCCCACGCCTGCGAAGGCCGCTTCGGTCTCGGCGGCTCGCTCGACCTCTTCTCTGTGGAAGATGAGCGCCATAAGCAGCCCCACCACGATCGCAAAGACCACCGCCCCCACCGCTCGCGCCAAGCCCATCTGCCAGCCGAGGACCCGAGCGGTAAGAACTATGGCCAACACGTTAATCGCCGGACCCGAGTATAAGAAGGCCGTAGCCGGCCCCAAACCAGCGCCCCGGGTGTAAATCCCGGCAAACAGTGGCAGCACCGTACAGGAGCATACCGCCAGGATAGTTCCTGATATTGACGCTACCCCGTACGCCAGGATTTTCTTGGCCTTTGGTCCGAAGTACTTTATTACCGAGGCCTGACTGATAAAGACGGCTATGGCGCCAGCGATGAAGAAAGCTGGTACCAGGCAGAACAGCACGTGCTTGCGGGCGTAGTCCTGCAGCATCAGGAACATATCCGCGATAGCCGACTGCGTCCGGGGGTCCTGCAGCGGTATAAAATACGCTGCCAGGAAGACGGCGGCTATCAGCAGAAACTTGGTCCGTTCGGACATGTCAGACGCTCTCACTTTCTGGGAAACTGTTGGGAGGGGCACAGATGGCCCTCGCCTGCAGCCAACTCAACTGTGCTGGGCACGTAAAGCTTCGTCAAGGCACGGGAATATTTTGGTAATACAGGGTACCAGCAGTCGGTAATAAATCCGATTGCCGTCGCGGCGTCCCGCCACGATCCCGGCATTTTTCATCCTGTCCAGGTGCCGGGAGACGGTGGGCATCGCCGAGCCGACCAACTCCTGCAACTCACACACGCACTTTTCGCCCTCGGCCAGGGCGTCAACCATCATCAGCCGGGCGGGATGGGCGACAGCCTTGAGCAGTTCAGCTCTGATTTCATAGGTAGCCATGTCCATTAGGTTTGCCTCCTGTATGTATGACTTATTTACATTTTAGCTAAATTGCTAAATAATGTCAAGCCCAGGCTCTCAATTGGTCAGTTCTTCCCTAACGCCTCAACTGCGTGTGGCCATTGAACCAGGCGTGCCAACGTGATACAATGCGTGGTGTGGCGGGAAGAAGGAGCGATGCGCCGACGTGAATTCCTGGCTACACTCGCCGGCGGCGCGGCCTTCGCGCTGACCGGGGGAGTGCTTGATGCCGACGAGAACCGGGCGGGACTACAGCCTGCCAAAGGAGGAAACGCTATGAGCAAGCAGATTAATGATTTGCGCTGGCGGCCACGCTGGGTCACTCACCTGGGTTGCGTCAAGGGGTGTCTGGAGTATCTGGGCGTAGATGTATCCTGGGCATGGCTCTACGGTGGCACCGGCCACGCCTTCGTCATCAACATGCACGAGGTGGTCTGCCCCAGCGGCCTCGGATACAAGCTCACCGACGTGCGTGGCTATAAGAACGCCCCGGACTTTACTGCCAAGCAGGAAGAAGCCTGGGACTCTGTGCGCGAGAGCCTCGACAACGACTTGCCCTGCTACGGGTGGGAGCTGGATGTTCCGGAGTGGTACGTGATTTACGGCTACGACGACGTGGGTTACTTCTACTCCGGTGCGGGATGCGACGAGGGCAAAGGGCCCAAGCCCTGGCAGGGAATCGGGACGTCGGAGATTGGGCTCTTCGAGATGTACAGCGTTCAGCCCACTTCTCCGGCGCCGCCCGAGCAAGTGGTCAAGGACGCGTTTGTCCTTGTTCTCAAGCACGCCGAGAGTCCCGAGGAGTGGATCTACCCCAAATACCGCTCCGGTCCGGCCGCCTTTGATCTGTGGGCGGAAGCGCTTGAACAGGGCACGGCTGACCGCCACGGCCAGGGATACAACGGGGCAGTGTGGGCAGAGTGTCGCG
>JALGTD010000143.1 GCA_029821515.1 Candidatus Zipacnadia bacterium
TCGTCGCCGGGGTAGACTTGCAGTTGCGATTCGTAATCAGCAAGCTGTCGGGCAGCCTGCTCGTCGGCGAGGGCAACCGTACTAACCGCAAACTGCTCGGCCTGCTGCGCCAGCAGTTCCCAGTTGCTATTAGCAGATAGCCCGACCACCTGCAACTGGTCAGGGTAATTTGCAATGACATCAAGGGTCTGCCGGCCGATCGAGCCGGTCGCGCCCATGATCAGTACACGTTTATGTTCCATAAATATGGCTTAAATGTGAAGTATCTGGTAGAAAACTGTGACTATCAGCATACCAGCCAGCGCTTGATTTGTCAAGGTGGACAGGACTTGTGTGTAGAAGGACAATCACAGTCAGCCGTGAACTTGAGGCTTGAGATGAATGCGGCGGGCAATTCGGCAAATGAGTCAGACCGGCGAACCGGCCTGAGCACTGGCGGAAAGTGCGGCCTGTGGGGCTGCGGCGGGTGTGCCCTTGTGATAGCGGTCGCCATTGTGATCAGCGGGGTGCTACTGGCGCGTTGGCTGACAGATAATCCCGAAACTGTCAGCAAGCTCTACGGGGAGCAGCCTACCCCGCAAGTACTGATCCAGCCCGGTGGGGTGGTGCGGATGATCTCGGATGAGTGGATGCCCGACTCGACGCCGGTGTGGAGCCCGGAGGGAGGACGGATAGCGATTAGCGCCACTCCTAAGATAAATGTATTCAGTTTTATGCGTCGGCCCCCGCCGATGATCATTGACCCTCGCCACCAGGAGGAGGCCGGCATGAGGTGGGTCATGGAGGTGATGGCACCGCGAGTGGTGATATTTGACATAGCCGCCGGCGGCGAGCGGATAGCATATCAAGCCAGCGCCCAGCGTACGGGGTGGCCAGAGGAGGTGGCCTGGTTCCCGGATGGCCGGCGGCTAGCAGTGGGCGTTGAGCACATTCCGGTGAACGACGAGCAACAGGAGATGCCGCCGGAGCTGTGGATTGTGGACATCGAAAAGAATGAGACCCGCAGGCTGGCCGATAACGTGTGGGGGCCCAACGTCTCACCGAATGGCCGCTGGATTGCCTGCCGGCAGCCTACTGGTGAGGAGTACGAGACCTTGGTAACGGTGCTGGACGCCCAGGACGGCTCCGAGCTATATGCGCACCACCAGCACTCAGGGAACACCCTCTGGGATGTGGGAGGCGACGTTCTCTATTTCTTCAGCTACGGAACCGAGGAGAAGGCCAGGGGGTGGCGAAAAGTCCAGCTCCCCGCCGGGAAACTGACGACCGTTGAGATGAAAGAAGTGCAGGTGAGCCGTCCGGCGCGGCTCACCTCTGCCCACGAGCTATCGGCGCCCGGCCACGGCGGCGGTCCTGAGGACAAAGAAGAGACAACCTATCGCCTGCGGGTCCGGGACTTCGCCCAGGGCTTTTGCTATTATCTGACCCCGCACCTGGGTACAGACTTCTGGCCGCGTGGGGTGTGCCTGGGCGGTCGCTATGTGCTGGTCGAGGCCGACGAGGCGTTCTGGGTCTACCGCCTGGCTGATGGTAAGTTCTACCAGGTGACCGACCCGGCGAGCTTGGATGTGGGGTGGAGGGCGCAGCTGGATCCGTCTGGCACTAAGGTGTACTTGGCGGAAGAAGACATCTTTCGCATATTCACCAGCGGCCTGAGTATGCCGGTGATGGTTTTACAATTGGACGAGGAGCGGATTCTGAGCCAGCCCGGCTACGCCGAGCCGGTGCTACCCTCATCTGAAAATCAGGAGGAAAACTGATGAATGAAACGCGATGGCCTCCCCACGAGATCAAGCTGCTGCTGTTGGATGTGGATGGGACACTCACTGACGGCGGGCTTTATTTTACGGGTGAATGCCAGGCAATGAAGCGGTTCGATGTCCACGACGGCCTGGGTCTGGTTCGACTGCAACGGGCCGGGGTCGAAGTCGTACTGATCAGTGCTGACCGGTCTTCGATTATCCAGATGCGCGCCCAGAAGCTGGGTATTCGCGCGGTGATAGATGGCTGTCAGGATAAGGGCCAAGTTGTTCGGATGCTGCTGGAAGAACGCGAGCTGAAGCCCTCCGCAGCCCTCTATATGGGAGATGACATCACCGATCTGGCGGCGATGGCCGAGGTGGGCTACAGTGTGGCGCCGGCCAGCGCCGTGGAGGCAGTCTGCGAGGCGGCGGATTATGTAACTGCCAGCAGCGGCGGGCACGGCGCAGTGCGCGAGGTCTGTGATCTGATAATGAACCACATTGAGAAGCAATAGCTGCTTGATTCAGAAGAAGAAGCTCAGCAGCCAGTAGGAGAAAGCCGCCAGGACGGCGGTAATAGGCAGGGTCAGGACCCAGGCCATGATGATCTGGCCGGCCACCTTCCAGCGCACCCCCGTGAGCCGGCGCGAGATGCCTACCCCCATTATTGCGCTAGAGATGACGTGGGTGGTGCTGATAGGAGCCCCGATGTGGGTGCAGACCTGAATCACGCCGGCCGCGCAAGTCTCGGCGGCGAAGCCGTGTATCGGTTTGAGAGTCATAACCTTGCGCCCCAAGGTCTTGATGATGCGCCAGCCCCCCGCTCCCGTGCCCAGGGCCAGGGCCAGTGCGCAGACTATCTTCACCCAGATTGGAATAACAAAAGTGCCCAGGTAGCCGCCGGCAACCAGCGCCATGGTAATGATTCCCATTGCGTTTTGGGCGTCATTGCTGCCATGACTGAAGGCCATAAGGCTGGCCGATATCACCTGGAGCCTGCGGAAGTAGCGGTTGAGGATACTGGGGGCGCTGTGGGCGAAGATGTGTAACAACAGGATCATAACTACGAAGCCGATCACCAAGCCAAAAATCGGTGACAGCAACAAAGCCAGGAAAATCTTCTTAAGGCCTGCGAAGTTGAAGATGCCATAGTTGTAGCTCCAGCCAAGAATGCCGCCGCTGACCGTAACTTGAACGCTGGCGGCACTGGCCGCGCCGATTATTGCGCCGATTATGGTATGAGAACAGCTTGTCGGTAGGCCCAGGCGCCAGGTGATGAACAGCCAGATGACCGTGCCTACCAGTGCCGCCAGCACTATCTGTTCAGTGACAAAGCTGCTGGCCACCATACCCTTGCCAATGGTGGTGGCGACAGATTCGTTGACCATCGCGCCGGCCAGGTTAAGAACCGCAGCCAGCACTACGGCTGTGGGGATGGCCAGGGCCCGCGTCAGTACGCTGGTGGCGATGGCGTTAGCCGCGTCGTGGAAGCCGGTCATGAAGTTGAACGTCAACGCGCCGAGGATAATAAGCGCGATAGGGGCTCTAGGCATTCTTAGTAACCACTGCCTCAATTAGGTTCGCGGCATCCTCACACCTGTCCATCGCCTCTTCAATGAACTCGTATACTTCTTTCCACTTGATAATCTCACGGGCGTCTGGCTGCTGGTCGAACAGATCGCCCAACGCCTTCTTCAGGGCAACATCACCCTGGTTTTCTATCGTGTTTATCTGGCGGCAGTATTGCGTATCCCCCGCCTGCATCCGAGGCAGCGCACAGATATTCTCATTGAGTAGCTTCGTCGCCTCCAGCAACAGCCCGGACATCTCCCGGGTGTGCTCGTCGGGACCTGTAATCCTGAAGGATTTGAATCTGTCAATTGTTCCCTTAATCATATCGGGGATGTCATCCAGGCACTCAGCCAGCCGATAGATATCTTCGCGATCAAACAGAATGGGAGTAACGAAGGTGGTATTGAGCTTCCGGACGGTTTCGTGAACGATCTCGTCAGCCTCATGCTCAATGTCGTCTATCTGTTCGACAGCCAGGGCCAGACGCCCATAGTCTGCCATTAGCTTGTCCAGGCAGTCGGCGGCCTCCACGGCTTTGTCTGCTGCCGAGGCGAATAACACGAAGAAGTCTTGCTCTTCGGGTAAGAAAGCACGCATCACCCGCTGGATGCGATGCAGCACGCCGTCGCGGGAGCGTTCCATTACTGTCCTCTCATGCTAAGTAGTAAATGATGCTACTGTATAATTCCCTGCGAATGTGCAATCTCCTTCCTCCCAATGATAAAAACAAATGCGCGGCAGTGGCATTGAGAATGCTCCCAAACTCGTCTGCCCATCACGCTTCTGCTAACGGTGTGCTTGCTGTGTCCAGACCACTTTTGCACCACGACGGGAATATAGAGGAGGTCATTGTTCTTCAAGCGGAGAATATAAAAAAGGTCATTGTTCTTCAAGCGGGGAATATAGTTAGGAATTGATCCTGAAAATCGGGAACTGGACGCCGGATTGCTCTCTTCAGCTTGACGTCGGATAAGATTGGAGCGGTCCCAGAAGAGTCTGCCGGTGGGTTCCCTATTTGCACTGTCCCAACATAAAGGAGAATTAGAATGCAAAAAGCCTTGCTGACTGCTGGTGACTGGGTGGCAATTGGTATCTACCTGGTAGGCATGGTGGTGTTGGGCTGGTGGATTTCGCGGCACCAGAAGACTTCCGAGGACTACTTTGTGGCGGGACGGCGAATGGGCTGGTTTACTCTGGCTATATCTATTTGGGTATCACTAACCAGCGCCAACTCGATGCTGGGCTGTCCAGGGTACGCCTACGAGCATGATCTGCAATTTATACCGGTGGTGTGGGTGTTGGTTGTACCTATCGCCATCGTAGTCATCTATACCATCCTTCCGGTATTCCACGCCCTGTCGCTGACGACAGCCTATACTTACCTGGAACGGCGCTTCGGGTTGAATGTGCGAATGATAGGCAGCACCCTCTTCATTCTACTGCGCGGGGGATGGCTGGCGACTGTCATCTATGCACCCTCAGTCGCGCTCAGCGCCGTGATTGACATCCCCGGCCTCGCAGAGCATCAGGAGACCTTGGCAATCATTTTGACCCTGGGCGTGATCGCTACTATATATACTACTATGGGTGGGATAGAGGCAGATATCTGGAGCGACGTCATCCAGTTCTTCATATTCACCGGCGGTATGGCGCTTGTATGGTTCTATGTGCTTCGCGACGTGGGCGGCTGGAGTGAAGTATGGAATATCGCCAAACAAACCGGACACACATATCCCATGAGTAGCGGCAATGAATTCTGGGATTGGGTGCTGAATCCCAACTTGAAATTCTCAGTTGAGTTGACCTCCTTATGGATACTGACAGGGTACATATTCAGCCAGCTCAATGACGCCGGGACCGACCAACTTACTTTGCAGCGCTACTTCAGTGCTCGCAGCATCAAAGAAAGCATTCGCGCTATCTGGATTGCCCGCATTGCCGACATCCCCCTGATGGCGCTGCTTTACATCACCGGCACCGGAATATTCGTGTACTTTCAGATCCATGGCGACAAATTCGCCAACTTGCCCCAGAACCCCGACCAGATGCTGCCCTACTTCGTGGCTGCCGTCCTGCCGGTGGGGATATCAGGGCTGTTCATCGCCGCATTATTCGCCGCAACTATGTCCAGCGTTGACTCGGGGATGAACTCACTTAGCGCTACTTGTATCACCGACTTTTACCGTCGGCTGCGCGGGACTGAAAGCACTCAGAGCAGCCGGCGAAGTTTTGACAAGTTCGTTGCTACTCTGGGGGCGGTCGTTATTACTGGCATATTGGTGGCAATAGGTCTAAGTATATTGCCGGACACATGGATAACAGCCCAGAGCTCGATAGGCCGGCTTATTGTGACCCTGACTGCGGCTTGCCTGGCAGGAATAGTCGGCCTGGTCATATATGCCTTCGTCACGCGGCCGCTGTTCAGCAGGGCCCTGGCGCGTACCCAACCCGAAGTCGCCGACGAAGCCCACTACTTGCGAGCTTCGCGCTATACCACTGTTTTCTGGGGCCTGATAGCCACACTCGTTGCTTTGTTCGTTGGGCAACTGGGTCAAATCTACAAGATTTCTGTCATGCTAATGGGCTTCTGGACCGGGCCGTTGCTGGGCATCTTCCTACTGGGTCTGTTCACCCGGCGAGCCAATGCCACCGGAGTGATCGTTGGTGCCATCACCGGGGCTATCTGCGCGGGTATCTGGGCTCTAGTACTGGATTACACGCCGTGGTTGTACGCCTTTGTGGGCCTGGTTCCAACACTTACAGTTGGTTATTTGGTCAGCACGGCTACCGCACCGCCCGAGCCCGAGCAGATTGAGGGCATGACTTTCTACACACGCTTCCCACTCGACGAAGACGCCTAGCGACCCAGCGCAATGGGAACGAATCGGCCCATTAAAAACAATAAGCTCAATGAGCTTACCGGCACGCAGTGGATGAAGTTTCAAAAGAGCTGGTTCATTCACAATCCACCGCCACGCGGCAAAGAGACGCTGTTACACCCCGCCAAGTTTCCGGAGGACCTCTGTCGGGAGTTCATTGAATTCTTCACCAAGCCGGGCCAGATAGTGTTGG
>JALGTD010000144.1 GCA_029821515.1 Candidatus Zipacnadia bacterium
GGCGAGGCTCCAACGCAAGCTTTACATTGCTAACACTGGCCACGCCACCTGCGCATACTGGGGTTGGCTGGCTGGATACCGCTATATTCACCAGGCGGCCCAAGATGAGCAGATAATGAAGCGTATCAAGGCCACTATCGCCGAGTCGGCTCAGGCCCTGGCCTGTGAGCACGACTTCGACACTGAGGAGCTGACAGCGTACCAGGCTAGCCTCACCGACAGGCTACCTGCTGAAGGGCTGCCCGATGAGATCCGGCGCGTTATCCGGGAGCCACTTCGCAAACTGGGGTGCTCCGAGCGACTGCTGGGGCCGCTGCAACTCTGCTTGAAGCATGGCCTGCCGGCCACCAATCTTTGTCGGAGTGTTGCGGCAGTTTTGGCTTGCCGCGTGCCCGGCGATCCCGAATTTAACCGTATGCAAAGTTGCGTAGAGACCCGCGGACCAGTTACTGCTCTCCAGGAGCTAGTAGGTTACCAGGCCTCTGGCGAGATAGCTGAGCAAATTGAGAAAGCCTACCAGGAAGCCAGCGCAAGCATAACCCGATAGAGATACAGACCGTAGTAGGGGGTAGCAACTATGGCACAACAAATGACCGGAGCAGACGTGCTGCTGAAGGTGTTTGAAGAAGAAGATGTCCAAGTCCTCTTTGGAATACCCGGTGGCGTGACCATTCCGATCTTCGACAAGCTCTATCATAAGACCCAGGCCGGTGAGCTTCGGTTTATCCTGACGCGTCATGAGCAAGGCGCCGCCCATGCTGCCGATGGCTATGCCCGGGCGACTGGTCGGGTCGGAGTGTGTACCGCGACCAGCGGCCCGGGAGCGTTGAATCTGGTCACGGGCCTGTGTAATGCGCAAATGGACTCGATTCCGGTAGTGGCAATCACCGGCCAGGTTAAGACCCAGGCTATTGGCACGGACGCCTTCCAGGAAGCTGATACCGTCGGCGCAACCATGCCGATAACCAAGCATAACTACTTGGTGAAGAAGCCGGCCGAGCTCGCTCACGTTGTGCGCGAGGCCTTCTACCTGGCCCGGAGCGGCCGCCCTGGTGCGGTGCTCATTGATCTGCCTACAAATATCAGTGCGGCGCCCGGCGTCTGGACAGAGCGGGATATGAGCAATATGCGGGGCTATAGGCCTGCGGAAAAGGGTGATCCGGAGGCGATCGCACAGGCCGCCGAGATGATTGGCCAGGCCGACAAACCAATATTGTACATTGGCGGCGGCGTCATTGCCGCGGGTGCCGCTGACCTGATCAGGGAGCTGGCTGAGAAGGCCAACATCTATGTGGTGCACACGCTGATGGGCAAAGGCGCGATGCCTGAGACTCATCGGCTCTCACTGGGGATGCCGGGGATGCACGGGGTTGTCCCGGCCTGCTACGCTCTGCGTGATGCCGATCTGATGATCACCATTGGGGCGCGTTTTGATGATCGGGTGACTGGGGATTTGAGCAAGTTTGCGCAGGGGGCTAAGATCATTCACATTGATATTGACCCGGCCGAGCACAATAAAGTCGTCCAGTCCAATGTGACGATTGCTGGCGACGCGCGCGAAGTTCTCGCCCAGCTCGTGCCGCAGGTGCAAGCCCGCCAGCCGGGCAAGTGGGAAGAGCAACTTGAGCAGTGGCGCGCGGAGCACCCGCTGCGCTATAATGAGCCTGACGAGGGTATTGCCCCCCAGTATGTGGTGGAGCAGATATACAAGGTCACCGGCGGCGAAGCCATCATCACCACTGAGGTGGGCCAGAACCAGATGTGGGCGGCCCAATACTATAAGGTGGATAAGCCGCGCCATTTCCTTAGCTCCGGAGGTCTGGGCACGATGGGCTACGGTTTCCCCGCGGCCATCGGCGCTCAGGTCGGTTGCCCGGATGCGGTCGTGTGGGATATTGCCGGAGACGGCTCGATTCAGATGAATATCCAGGAGCTAGCCACGGCGGTCATCAACAAGCTGCCGGTGAAGGTGGCGATTCTGAACAACTCATACCTGGGGATGGTCCGCCAGTGGCAGGAGCTGTTCTACGACCGCCGTTACAGCGGCACTGACCTGACCGGCAATCCCGATTTTGCCCGCGTGGCCGAGGCCTATGGGGCGGTCGGTATCAAGGTTGCTGAACCAGATCAGGTCCGTCCGGCCATTGAGCGGGCTATGGAGGTTGATGACCGGCCGACATTCATAGACTTTGTGGTCACCAAGGAGGAGAACGTCTTTCCGATGATTCCGGCGGGCAAAACCCCAGACGACCTGCTATTCGAGCAGCCAACTTAGAGATAACCGAACACAAGCAAGCAGGACAGGCGTTCCTGGGCTGAGCCTGTCGTAGGTCCTGAGCTTGCCGAAGGGTCGAAGGGTATCGCGACAACTATGCGTGAGATTCAGTCATCGCAGATAACTGAAGTAATCGCCGAACTGTGCCAGCGGGTTAACTACGAGCTGCCTGAAGATGTCGTGGAGGCCCTGCGTAGGAGTAGAGAGGCAGCGACCAGTCAGGTCGCCCGCACAGTTCTCGACCAACTGCTGGAGAACGCTCGGCTGGCCCGAGAGGAGCACATTCCCTACTGCCAGGATACCGGCCTGGCGGTAGTCTTCGTCGAGTTGGGTCAGGATGTTCATCTGGTCGGCGGTGATATCTACGCAGCCATTGACGCCGGTGTCCGCCGGGGATATGAGGAAGGCTATCTGCGCCGGTCAGTGGTCGGCGATCCGCTGGACCGGGCTACCAACACCGGTGACAATACGCCGGCAATTGTGCATCTGCGCATGGTGCCTGGCGAGGAAATCAAGTTGCACCTGGCGGCTAAGGGCGGTGGCAGCGAGAATATGAGTGCGTTGTGGATGCTGACGCCGGCAGATGGTGCTGAAGGAATCATAGAGGCAATTGTAGGCCGGATTCAGGAAGCGGGCGGTAAGCCCTGCCCACCGTTGATTCTGGGAGTAGGCATCGGGGGAAATTTCGAGAAGGCAGCGTTGCTGGCCAAGGAGGCTCTCTTGCGGCCTCTGGGCCAGCCCAATGATGACCCGCAGCTAGCGGAACTGGAGCAACGGATTCTTGAGGCGGTCAATGCTACCGGCGTAGGTCCGATGGGTTTGGGCGGTGGCGCTACGGCCCTGGCGGTTCACCTGCTCAGCTATCCCTGTCATCTGGCCAGCTTGCCGGTTGCGCTCAACGTCCAGTGTCATGCCGCACGACATCGGTCTGTTACTATCTAGATTTGCAGCGAACGACTCATCAGCGTATTCAAGTCGTCGGGAGGCTGGACAGCTTGCCGTCTGAGGCGAGACAAATCAAACTGCCGCTTACGGCTGACGTCATCGCGCAGTTGCGAGCTGGCGATTCTGTGGGGTTGTCGGGAGCGGTCTACACAGCCCGCGATGCTGCTCACCAGCGGCTGATTTCCGCTCTGGAGGCCGGCCAGCAGCTTCCTATTGATCTTGACGGAAGCGTAATATACTACTGCGGGCCGACACCTGCGCCTCCGGGGCGGGTAATAGGCGCAGCGGGTCCGACCACCAGCTCGCGGATGGATCCGTTTGCTCCTCGACTCTATGCAGCAGGTGTGCAAGCCACTATTGGCAAGGGGCAGCGCGCTCTTCAGGTGCGCCAGGCCTGTCGCGAGTATGGCAGTCTGTACTTGATTGCTATTGGCGGCGCTGGTGCGTTGCTCTCTTCATTCATCACCCAGGCAGAGGTGGTCGCTTACGCTGAGCTGGGCCCGGAGGCCATCCGCAAGCTGACTGTGGCCGAATTTCCAGTGCTGGTTGGCTATGATATTCACGGAGGCAGCATCTTCCCTGGTGACGAAGATTTGGACTGACATAGAATGAGGCAAACGCTGTTAGGATTGATAGTCAGGCAGGGGCTGGGTGCGGCTCTGTATTGGCTGGCTCAGGGGGTGCTTCCTTTGGGGCGACTGGGACGGGCTGCCACGCGGCTGCTGCTGGCGGCTGTAGTGTGGCTGGAGCCGAATCACCAGAAGGCCCACGCCTATTGTGACTACCTGCAAGGCCTACGCATCTTCCCCCACGGTCAGACTGAGGAGGCCCTCAAGCTGCTGCGGCATGCCCATCGTGCCGTCCCCGACGACGAAACCCTCCATCTGGACTGGGCGGTGGCGCTGACCATGGCCAAGCAGTACGAGCGGGCCATTGATGTCCTCGAGCAGCTAGGCAGCAGCGACCAGGCCAGAACAGAGCTACAGTTCTGGACGGCACTGGGCTGGTCATACCTACGCACTGGGCGCTTCCCCGCGGCCGAGGCCGCTGCCAAGCAAGCCAGCGATTATGGTGTGGCCAGCGCGGAACTGCGGCTTATTAGATTATTAGCGTTGGCTGGTGAGGAAGGCTGGGTGAACAAAGACGGTATTGCTGAGGCCATCAACAAACGCCCCGCCAGCCTGGGGATGGTGCTTGAGTTTGCCTACTATATCGCCAGCATCGGCAAGCGAGACCAGGCCCAGGATCTGCTCGCGGCCCTACCCGCTGGTATTGAGCCGCGAGCTTGGCACATTGTTACTCAGCACAGTCTTAGCGCCGGTGATGTTGAGACAGCCCAGTGGTCGCTGCAGAAGCTGGGCCAATTGGCGCCCGATTCAGTGGATGGCCTGATGTTGGGCTGCGAGATTGCCCTCCGTCGGGGCCAGATGGCCAAAGCAGTGGACAAAGCTCACCAAGCGGCCAGCGAGCAGCCTGATGAACTGGAGGTCTTAGAAACAGCCGGACGCGTGATGGTCCTGGCCGGCCAACACGAGGAAGCCTTCCGCTATATGACCAGTGCCCTGGCCGAAGGCAGTCGTGATGCACTGGCTGGAGGTGTGGTGGCGCTATATCTACTGGCGCAGGGCCGGCTCGATGACGCCCGTTCGGTCT
>JALGTD010000145.1 GCA_029821515.1 Candidatus Zipacnadia bacterium
CAAAAACGAGCAACTGACAAAGCCCGCTTGCGATTAAGACAAGCGGGCTTTTTATATGTGGGGCGTATAGGTATAGGCAGACTTGTTAGGCTGAGCCGCTGGCCAGCTAAGGGTACGGCTCTACAGAGGGAGGGCTGCTCGGCACTAACTATCATCGCTATCTACTTTGCAGTGGAACAAGGTCCTAGAGAGCAGTTCGAAATGATGCCGTGGTGGGATATCAGCAGGGAAACGATTCTGTGTTAGGATACGACGCGGAGGACGGTAGAGAAAGCTGGTCATCGGCCTGAGTACAACTGGCAAGATCTGGGCGAGGAGAGATATACAAAAAGGCGAGGCGCCCAGTGGGTGCGGCATGTGAAGGAGGGAGGGTGGAACCTTCTCATGACCTGGCTATCCCGCAGGTGCGGGTAATTGGGCGCCTCGCTTGCTTGGTTTGGTTATATAGACGCATTATGTGATGAAAAGGTTCCCTATTCCCTCTTGCTATTTCGGTTTCTTGGCGAAGACCTGAAGGGTGAACTTCCTCTCGTCTTTGCCCAAAAATGGGTTGCCTTTCCACAATTCGAGGCGCGATGCACCTGTTATCAACGGAGTTTTCCACAATTCGAAGGATGCCGGGGAAGTGATAGCTCGCTGACAGTGGCTGATTTGGGGGCTATCGGAGTGTTAACTTCACTGAGACAGCGGTAGGCTGGAGAATACGTCCATATCCAGTGAGGAAGCACCGGTGCGCTGGGCGACAAAATAGCCGGCAGCCGCGACCATAGCAGCATTGTCGGTGCACAATTGCGGCGCGGGACAGGCAACTGGAACCCCCAGCGAGTCGCCCAGTTGGGTGAGGTTGCTTCGCAGAAGGCGATTCGCGGCCACGCCGCCGGCCATTATCACTTGCTTGGCCTGGTACTCCCTGGCGGTTGCCGAGAGGTTGCGGATGAGTGTGTCTACCACTGCTTGTTGGAAGCTGGCTGCCAGATTTGAGATATCCTCCGTGGTCTCCGGGGCGTTGGCCTGCACATATCTGGCTAGGGCTGTTTTCAGGCCGGCGAAACTGAAGTCGTGACTGTCTGCGATATAAGGCCGGGGAAGATCAATAGCGGCGGGGTCGCCGCCAGCGGCTGCCTGCTCAATGGCCGGGCCACCCGGATAGCCCAGTTCCAGCAGCCGGGCTGCCTTATCGAGTGCTTCGCCGGCGGCGTCGTCGCGCGTCTCGCCCAGTAGTTCGTAGCTGCCGAGCCGGTGCATCAAAGCGAGACTGGTATGTCCGCCTGAAGCTAGTAGGCAGACGGTGGGGAAGAGATCACTAGCCGGGGGCTGTTCGCCGGGCAGCGCGATGAAATTAGAGATAACATGGGCCTCCAGGTGATTGACTGCCACCAGGGGAAGACCGTAGCAAGCAGCAATGGCTTTGGCTGCACTGACTCCGACAAGCAGGGAGCCGATCAAGCCCGGGCCCTGAGTGACGGCGATTAGCCCGATCTGCTCCAGTGAGGTGTCAGCCTCCTGCAGGGCTTTGTCGGTGATTAAGGTGATGACCTCGGTATGGCGCCGGGAGGCAATCTCGGGGACTACCCCGCCGAATACCGTATGCAGGTCGTCCTGAGTGGCGACGGCGTTGGAAAGAATGTGGCGCCCGCCCGCCACCACCGCCGCGCCGGTCTCATCGCAGGAGGTCTCGATGCCCAGGACGTGAGTATCAGGGTCTAATTGCAATGTCATCTCGCTTAGTCTCCAATAAGTGTTCGATTAATCCGCCACATCTGAGCGACTGCCCGGGCCGCGGGAGACGTATACTTCGCGCCGGAGGGTGTTACTTCCTGCCTGAGGAGGACCAGATGGAGATTGTTGGCAGTGGGCTGAAAAGTTTGCGCCGAAGCGCCTTCTTGCGGGGGTATATCAGTTATGAGTACCCCAAAGCGGGAAACTTTTTGTGTAGTTAAACCGTCATAGGGCGCTAGTGGAGGGCAATCGTCCGAGCAGCGGTTGCTTGGTCGCAATGTTACAGTACGATCAAGTAAGTTGTGATGAGTAGGAGTGATTGGATGAGCATCATAGAAGATTTGGTACAGCGCGGTGCAGTCAGGAAGTTCGCCACGGTAGCTGTGTTCGTTGCCATTGTAATGTTACTGACAGGCACGTTCACCGCAAGCTTGACTATGGAGCACACCGCCAAAGATGAGTCAAATCAGAAATCGGGTTCGGCTGACATTGGGCAAGTGAAGGATGATGGCGAAGAGAATAAAATGCCGGAGAATCCGGTGAAGAGGGTGGCGGTGAAGGCGCTTAAGGGAGAATATGGTAATCTGGAGGATTGGCAGTACAAGGCTTATAAGTATGCGCTGGCCCAGGACGCCGACGTTGATGGGCTGGCCTGGGTGACCAGCTATGGGCCATGGGAAGGCTTTATGTTGGGCGAGGCCTGTGCCTACGGCTATGGCTGCGCCGACTCGACGGCTGCGGCTAACTTACTGCCGGCCCACTACTATGTGCTGATTGAGTTGCCCGACGGCTGGGAAGTCCGACGCATCGAGGACTGCGGGGCGAAGTACAACGACAATATCGCTGGGCGGAAGGGCGCTGATGTGTGGATTGACCGCTGGGTGCGAAGCAACGAGGGAAGCTATATCACTCGCTACGCTTCCATCCGCGCATTTAAGACCTGGTAGGGCCGGCTCTTACTGGCGGAGAAGGATATTGGGCCGACGGCGACAGGAAACTGTGCTGTGCCTCCGAATAGCGCGGCCGGAAGGAACCAGCGCGCCTGACGCGAGAGGGTTCACAGGATAACCTGGACGTCGTAGCCGTGCCGCTGGCGCCAGCGTTCCCACTGCTGCGCCAGCTCCTGACGCCGCTGAGTCTGCTGGAGGTCGCCTATGATCATCTCATGAGCGTCCTCGCCGGTGTCGCGATAGTAACCTTTGGCTGTGCGCAGGTGGGTAAAGCCGACTTTTTGATAGAGACGACAGGCAGGGGTGTTGTCGGTACGGTACTCCAGGGTCACCTCTTTAGCACTGTGCTCTGCTAGATGAAGCAGCAGCACCAGCAGTATCCCTTCGCCGAAGCCCTGGCGGCGGTGGGCGGGGTCTACGGCGAGTGTCCCGATATGACAGGTGTCAGCAGCGCAGCGGCCGCCGATGTAGGCGGCCAGCTTGCCGGCAAGGATGGCCACCAGGTAGATACGACCGTGGATGTAGGTAATCTCGGCGCGCATTCCCCATTCTGACCACGGGCTGGGGAAACTGGCCCGTTCAATCTGCATAATGGCGGGTAGGTCGGCTTCGGTGGCTCGACGGATGGTCAATTGCGGCTTTTTGCCTTGACCAGTAGCAGTCATCTTAGAGCCCCAGATCCACTCCTAAGCCGCGTTCAGCCTGGGAAACCATAAGATAATTAGGGCGGAGGCTGAAATAGCTGTCAGGTGGGGTCTCCTGGATTTGAGCAGCTCCCAGCCGAGCAATTGTGCTGGCCCGGGGACTGTCAATCTCCAAATCAGTCACCTGACCCTTGCTGGCTAAAGCCTCGACAAGCTCGGGTTCAGTGAGCAGCGCATTTCCGGTAATCATTAAGGGGCGGTCGGTGGCCAGATCTGAGCAAGTCGCAGCAATGCTCTCCGTATCAACTACCTTCGTCTCGCCCTGCTGTTTGGGGGGGGCTTTTTCAGTCTGGAGGAAAGTGGTCAGATACAGCCGCTGGCGGCGAGCTGGCTGTAGGACGATGATCATCGTGTCCGGCTCAGCTTTTGCTTCGACTGCCCAGGCCAGGGGTGTGGATATTCCTACTACTGAAATCTGGCAGCAATAGGCGAGGGTTTTGGCCGTAGTCACTCCCACCCGCAGGCCGGTGAAGGAAGCCGGGCCTGACGAGACAGCGATGCCATCGAGGTGAGCGGCGGCGATTGTCTCGGTTCCAACTACGCTCAGGATGTGTCCCACCAGCACCTGGCAGATGGTGCGGCGGCTGGGGAAAATCTCTTCGCTGACCACCTCGTTGCCTTCCAGCAAGGCTACGCTGCTGGTATCACCGGATGTCTCAATTCCCAGAATGCGCATTAGATAGCTCACTGATTATTTGGTTGGGCCGCTGCCCGCGTCCCGACAGCTCCAGCCGGCGGCCTTCGTTGGCAAAGTCAAGTCTCACCAGAAAGTATTGTTCGGGCCAGACTTCGGGCACCTGCTCAGCCCACTCCAGGGCAACTACGCTGTCGGACAGATATTCGAGCAGTCCCGCCGCTTCGAGCTCCTCTGAACTGTTGATTCGGTAGGCGTCAGCATGGCACAAGGGCAGCGGGCCCCGATGATGGCGGATGATTATGAAAGTAGGGCTGGTAATGCGCCCGTCAATCCCCAGGCCCGCGCCCAGTCCCTGTACAAAACAGGTCTTGCCGGCCCCCAGTGGGCCACATAGTGCCACGAAGTCACCGGCTTGCAGATAGGCCGCCAAACGCGCTGCCCACAGTCTGGTCTCAGCCGGGCTGGTCGTGTGTACAATTAACTTCTCGCAAGTGGCTTGCGAATTCAATCGGTAGTGCCTCGTGCCGATACGGTGGATTTCTTCTACTCTTACTCCCCGCCACTGGACATTTCCCCAACGGCGGTGCCAAACCTTCCCTGCTGCAAGCAATGATTTGACAGTGCTGCTGGCTTGTTGGTAGAATCAGTTGGTGCATTATGCTTGAGATAGATGGTTCGCGGGGAGAAGGCGGGGGCAGGTACTGCGCACGGCCCTGTATGTGTCGGTGCTGATGATATAATCACGCGCGAGGAGGGATGAACCGTTGAGCTTCAAGGAAGAGGACCAACAAGAAGAGCGCGAGCAAGACCAGGAACAGCAGGA
>JALGTD010000146.1 GCA_029821515.1 Candidatus Zipacnadia bacterium
GATGTGTGGCCGACCAGAAAGGTATCGATGGTGCGTTATGGATGAATCAAAGCTGGTTATGCCGGAGTGATGTTTGCTCAAGGCAAGAGATGCTAGTTTAGAGTAAATTGATTCTTGCTTCGATATCGAGTATCAGTATTCATATCATATATCTGGACCAGCCTTCACAATAGGAAACTGTCTAATGGACCTGTTCGACCAGGCCAGTAATGGCGCACAGATGCCCCTGGCTGCACGTATGCGGCCGGAAAGCCTCGATCAGATGGTCGGCCAGCAGCATCTGCTCGGTCGCAGTACAGTGCTGCGCCGTGCTATTGAAGCTGACAGTCTTCCTTCAGTTATTCTGCAGGGGCCAGCGGGTAGTGGCAAGACTACTCTGGCTCGCATCGTAGCGGGTTATACTCAGCGCCGTTTCGTGGCTCTCTCAGGTGTATCAGCAACCGTCGGCGACTTCCGCGAAGCCGCCGAAGCTGCCCGACAACACCGGAAGCTCCATGACCAGGAAACCATCGTCTTCCTCGACGAGATCCATCGCCTCTCCCGGACTCAGCAAGATGCCCTGCTACCCTTTGTCGAAGAAGGCGTATTCACCCTTATTGGCAGCACTACCGAAAACCCGTATTACACACTGACTACGCCCCTGCAATCCCGGTGTCAGATATTCGTACTGGAGCCGCTATCGTCTGAAGACATTGAGGTGCTGCTGCGGAGAGCTCTCAGCGACGAACAGCGCGGGCTGGGCAAGCTCGCGGTTGATCTTTCCGATGAAGCTCTGTGCCTGCTGGCCGAGAACGCTCGCGGTGATGCTCGCGTAGCGCTCAATGCTCTGGAGATGGCCACACTGGTTACAGAGCCTGATGACAGTGGCAGACGACGAGTGAGCCGGGCGGCTGTTGAGGATGCGCTTCAGCAGCCGGTGCTGAAATACGACCGGGCCGGCGACGAACACTATGACACTATCTCAGCGTTTATCAAGAGCATCCGGGGCTCAGATCCAGACGCAGCTATTTACTGGCTGGCTAAGATGCTGGAGGCAGGCGAGGATCCCCGCTTCATTGCCCGGCGACTGATCATCGCGGCGGCCGAAGACATCGGTCTGGCCGACCCCACCGGATTGCGGGTTGCCACAGCAGCAGCAGATGCAGTAGAATATGTGGGTATGCCTGAGGCGCAAATACCGCTGGCCATGGCAACGATTCATCTGGCCGTTGCTCCCAAGAGCAACTCTGCCTACGAGGCGATTGCTGCCGCCCGCCAGGATGTGCGCGATGAAGGGGGCGCCAAGGTGCCCGGGCATCTAGCTGGCGGGGCTCGACCCGGTGAGGAGAAGCAGAATAACAAATACCTGTACCCGCACGACTATCCGCATCACTGGATCGAGCAAACCTATCTACCCGGCGATTTGACTGAGCGTCGCTACTACCAGCCTAAGAACAATCGGCGTGAGCAGCGCATAAAGGAGTATCTGCAGGATCTGCACAGTTCGGCAGCAACTGATCAGGCCGCCGCAAAGGATGATAAAAATGGAGATGAAAAGCCGCGTTGAGGACGACTGGTTGATGGTATTTCAGCTTGAAGGCGAGATTGATGCCGACACCGGACGGCCGTTTAATGATGCCCTGGCTGAGGCATGCGAGGGGGGGCAACAATGGTTTCTGATTGATCTGCTGGAGACTGAATACCTGGACAGCGTTGCACTCGGCACCCTGCTAGGGGGAGCCAAGCAGGCAGACAAGCTGGGTGGCATGCTGACTGTAGCTTGTGACCGGCCCAATCTGCTCAAGCTCTTCGAGCTAACCGGCGTCAAGGAACTGCTTAATGTCCAGGAGACCGCCTCAGCGGCGCGCAGTCTTCTGGAGCAGGCGTACACGGCCGCTACCCAGTCCCAGGACGGAGGCGCATAACCATGGTAAAGGTAGAGGTTGAAACCATCGAATTGAAAATCCCCTGTGATCCGAAGTATATCGCAGTGGCCCGGTTGGTGGCAGCGGGTGTGGGAGCTCGCAGTGGGCTGACCGTTGACGATATCGACGACCTTAAGGTAGCGGTCTCCGAGGCGTGCACAAATGTCATTGACCACGCCTTCCCGGATCCGGAAAAGACCGAACAATCAACTGCCATCTCGCTGCGGTTTACGCCCCGCGAGAAGGGCCTAGAGGTGGAGATAGAAGATTATGGCGCTGGATTTGACCCCGATCAGTTGCCGGAGTTGGAACTCAGCGAGCCCCCAGTCAACGGGGGACTGGGGTTGTATCTAATCAGCCAGCTCACCGACGAGGTTGATATCCAGAGCGCTCCGGACAGTGGCACCAAAGTGATAATGATCAAGCGTGTGGCGGAGTAATCGTTATGGAGTCTCGCTGGGAGGAGATGTCAACTAACGAACTATTCGCGGAGCTGCGCGAGACGGACAATCCTGAGCTGCGCAAGTATCTGATCAAACGCCATGAGGGCCTGGTGCGCCATGTGGCCAAGGCCTATCAGGAGAGCGCTGAGTCATACGAAGATATTCTGTGCGTGGGGCGGGAGGGGCTGATTAACGCAGTTGACCGGTTTGACCCCAGCCGAGGCACCAAGTTCGCCACCTTTGCAGTGCCCACTATCCGCGGCGAGATTCAACGTTACTTCCGTGATCAGACCTGGGGCATTCATGTCCCGCGCCGTATTCAAGAGCTTAGCGCCAGTGCCCGACAAATGCGCGAACAGATGACCCAAATGGAGGGCCGGCCACCATCGTATGCAGACCTCGCCCAGAGGCTGAGCGTCTCCGAAGAGGAACTCATTGAGGCAGTGGAAGTCGGCCGCCAGTACGATCTGATAAGCCTGGAGGCAGGCGCTGGTCAAACATCAGAAGAAGCCCCCAGCTATCTGGACCAGGCTGGCGAAGAAGATGAACAGATCGCGCAGTTGGCCGATCAGGATGAGCTATTCTCGGCAATCAAGCAACTACCCGCCCGACAGCAAGTTATCTTAGTGTTGCGCTTTTATCGGGAGCTTTCCCAGCAGGAGGTCGCCCGGCGTCTGGGCATCTCGCAGATGCATGTCTCGCGACTCCAACACAAAGCCACCGACCAACTCAAAGAGATACTGCAGGAAAGTTGATCCTGACATGCCCCTGGTAGCCAACTTGCTCCGTTACACTCCCATACGTAAACAATCAGCGACGCCTACGAAACACACAGGACGAGATAGGCGATGACGACTCAGCAGCTACGAGAGCTATTCTTAGACTTCTTCGAAGACCGCGGCCATCTGGTACGGCCCAGCGCACCACTGGTGCTGCATGATGACCCGACCAGCTTTTTTACCAGCGCCGGTATGCAGCCGTATATGGCTGCGTTTCGTGGCGAAGAAGAGCCACCTGCCCCCCGGGTCGTCAGTATCCAGAAAATCACCCGTACCGGCGATATCGAATTCGTCGGCTACCAGAACCGCTATCACACCTTTTTTGAAATGCTGGGTAACTTCTCTTTCGGCGACTACTTCAAGCAGGGCGCTATCGAGCTGGCCTGGGAATTCGTCACCGAGGTGCTCCAACTCCCGCTGGAGCGGCTGTGGTTCACCGTATTCACGGACGACGACGAGGCTGAAGAGATCTGGCACAAGCACATCGGCATTCCCATGGAGCGGCTGCGCCGAATTGGCCGGGAGGATAACTGGTGGCCGAAGCTGCGCTGGGAGGGGCCGTGCGGGCCCTGCTCGGAGATATTCTACGACCTGGGACCGGAGCGTGGATGTGCCGGTGGCTGCGAAGTAGGCTGTGACAAGTGCGATCGGTATCTGGAGTTGTGGAACCTGGTCTTTCAGATGTACACCGAGGCCGAAGACGGCACACTCACGCCGCTGCCCCAACCCGGCATTGACACCGGGATGAGCCTCGAGCGGCTGGCGATGGTAATGCAGAACAAGCGCTTTACCACCGAAACCGACGAGCTTTTTCCTATCCTCTCCCGCAGCCTGGAGCAGATTAACCAGTTCCGCGATAGCCGCTATGAATACGGCCAGGATGATGCGACTGACGTGGGCCTGCGCGTGATTGCTGATCATCTGCGCGCTACCGCTTTCTTGATGGCCGATGGTATAGTACCGACCAATGAAGGCCCCGGGTATGTATTGCGTCGTCTCATCCGCCGAGCTTACAGCTTCGGGCAGCGAGCTGGAGCCAAGGGCCCGTTTCTCCATCAAGCCTTGCCCTCAGTGGCGGAAGTTATGGGTAGTGCTTATCCGGAGATCACAAGCGCCATAGACTACCAGCAGAAAGTCGTCCAAGCCGAAGAAGAGCGCTTTTTTGAAGTTGTTAGCGGCGGTGTCATAACTTTTAGTGGTGGCGCGGTAACCACATTCCTGCCCAAGCGGGGTAGAGGACTCTTCGAGGAGATTGCCGAGCAGGTCCTTGGCAGAGGCGAAACGGTCTTCCCTGGCGAGGAGGCTTTTAGCCTCCATGACACCCACGGTCTCACCATTGACATTGTCCGCGACCTGGCCGCGGAAAAGGGTATGACAGTTGATGAGGCGGGCTTTGAGCAGGCGATGCAGCAGCAGCGCCAGCGCTCGCGGCCGAAACGCGTAGGTCTTGAAGTTGCCCATAGATTCCTCCCTAAGAGCGAATTTGACGGGTATCAGAGTACCGAGCTCGAAGGATGTAAGGTCCTAGCCCTGCACGACGAGGCAGGGGATACAACCTCATTGCAGACCGGCCAGGAAGGTACCATAATCCTGGACCGCACCCCCTTCTACGCGGAGCGAGGTGGCCAGGTCGGTGACACGGGAGTAATCGAAGGCCCCAACGGACGATTTCAGGTTAG
>JALGTD010000147.1 GCA_029821515.1 Candidatus Zipacnadia bacterium
GTCACTATTAGCTTAATCGTCGAAGCCGGCACAAACAACTGCTCCGGATAACGACTGTAAACAACCTCTCCGCCGGGGATGGAAACTACCGCCGCCCCCACTCGTGCTCCGTGCAAAGCAGGATGGGCCATCAGCCCGGCCAGCGTCTCGCACAATTGAGCGGTGCTGTCCTGGGCTGGCCTGGCCGCAGCATGAAGCTGCATCCCCCACAGAGCTATACTGACAAATAGCAGCCAGGCCAGCCTGTGCCCCAAACGCCATTTCAACCTGACGACATCTATGGCAGACCGGTCATAGGTGAATATCGCCGACCGCCGGGCAGGGAGGTATATTGTTAATCGACGGAGAATTTGCCTCATACGAGTCATTGGTTCGCCTATTTTTTATCGCAATAGCAGCATTTTGTCAACCGACTGATGCCAGTTCATTCACTGAGAAACTACATATCTGCACGACACTCGCACACACCGAACCCGTAGAAAGCAACATCCGGGCCACAGTTGAGCCAAGGAAGCGAAATGTCGAAAAGTATTATGACGCGAATGAAAGAGAGGCTGCGCGGGTGGCGCCACCGCCTACGGAGAATACCCCCCCAGCCCGACTGGGTGCAGGTCGAGATCAATAACACTTGCAACCTGGATTGCATTATGTGCCCGCGGGAGGCGATGACTCGGCCCGACCGGCACATGACGCAACAGGAGTTCCAGGAGATAGCTGATAAAGTCAGGAAAGCAGATGTGAGACGGATTCGCCTGTTCCTGCTGGGAGAACCGCTGTTGCATCGCGAACTGATCCCGATGATTCGCTATTGCAAGCAGATTGGCATCCCCAGTGTAGAAATAAGCACCAACGCGGTGCTGCTTGATGAGGCAGCTAGCGAGGAACTGATCAAGGCAGGTTTGGACGAGTTGGTCATCTCCCTGGATGGGGCTGATGCTGAGACCTATGAAGCGGTGCGCCGGGGGGCTGTGTACGAAGAAGTGGCAGCCAATGTGCGGAACTTCTTTCGGGTCAGAGAGCAATTGCAAAAACAGCGGCCACGCGGGGTCATCCAGACGATGCTGATGAAGCCAACTCGCCAGGAGACAGCGCAGTTTGTAGAACTGTGGCGACCAGTAGCGGACGAGCTGCGAATCCAGAGTGTGCATGAATATGGCGGTATAGAAGGGCTGTCCTATACCAAACGAACACAGGATGACGAACTGCGGCCCTGCCCGGCATTGTGGTCGCATTTGGTGATACTCTCCGATCTGACCGTAGTGCCTTGCTGCATTGGCATAAATGGCGAGCTGGCATTAGGAAAGATCACAGAAGCAGATATAACCGACTTCTGGTTGCACAACGAACGGCTCAACAGCTTGCGTCGCCAGCACTGCAAATTGGCGTTTGACGACCTGCCGCTTTGCCAGGACTGCGAGATGATAAGCCTGGATGTGATGAAACGAAAAGCAGCAGCGTGTACTGAGTACGGTCAAGACTAAATGCGAACCCGAAAGGATAACTACCCATGTCCGACGACGGTGGAGACGTAATCTGCCTGGTGACAGCGCGGGGCGGCTCCCGAGGAGTACCGCGCAAGAATGTGGCTAAAGTAGGCGGCATACCGCTGGTGTGCCGAGCCGTGGACGTTATGCTGGCGGCGCAAAGGCCGGACTACTGCTTTGTATCTACCGATGACGACGAGATTGCTGAGCTTTGTCGCGAGCGGGGGACTAACGTTCCCTTCAAACGACCGGCCGAACTGGCCAGGGACGACACACCGCACTATCCGGTCCTGCAGCACGCTATACAATGGTACGAAGAAACGTTCAATAGACGGGTGAGCATTTTGTCTCACATCTTGCCAACCGGCCCATTTTCTGCCGCCGAGGACGTTGACCGTTGCATAGATGCCACTGTTAGCGATCCCGACTGCACCGCCGCAATAGGCGTCGTGGAAGCACGTCATAACCCCTACTTCGTGCTGTTTGAAGAGGTGGACGGTTACCTACAACCACTTATGCGAGAAAGAGGCTATGACAGACCAATTGAGGGAAAAGGGAAACGGCTGCTGCGGCGTCAGGATGCTCCATCGGTGCTGCAAGCAGCGGGAATGACTTTTGCCACAAAACGCTCCACAATTATGGAGCAAAACTCGGCCTTCGGCGCTCGGCCAATTCCGGTGGTGGTCGATGCCGAGCGATTCTGTGAAATAGATCACGAAATGGATTTAGCGCTGGCCCAGGCACAGCATAAATATCTGATGGAGTCAGGAAAAATTACCCAGTAGCTATCCATCGTTTCTACTAAGAGCCAGTGTCGACCCCTGCTGATAGCCTTATGCCACCTGATGAAGCACCCAATGGATACTAACAACTGCCAAGTTCTGGTAGCGACCGATTGGTGTTATCCCGCCCGCCTCTCTAAAGAGGAGGGTCTGGCCCTGGGTGGGCAGCCCTGGGAGTTGGCCTGGCCTGACACTGAGTGCTGCTATGAGATGGCCCGCGAAATTGTACCACGTGCCTGGGAGATTCTTAGCCTCATAGAACAGGCGCTGCCGGAAGTTCTCACTACTCCTCAGCCGAGTCTGCACGCCTCGGTTTGGGAGGGAATGCGTGATGTCTTCGCCTACCGCGCTATTGTCCCGCTGCTGGCTCGCAAGCAGTTTATCGTGGAGCAAGCACACCAGCAGGAGGTGGCGGCAGTGGCAAG
This sequence comes from Candidatus Zipacnadia bacterium, assembly GCA_029821515.1. Classification (GTDB taxonomy): domain Bacteria; phylum Armatimonadota; class Zipacnadia; order Zipacnadales; family Zipacnadaceae; genus JALGTD01. The sequence continues at coordinate 2,692 of JALGTD010000147.1, forward strand.
CCGCGAGCGCGTCAGCAATCTGCACTGGTGGAACGGCTTGGCCGCTGTCAGCGAGCCAGCTCAGGCGGCGGCTGATGAGCTGGATATTGGCTACCAGCCAGGCAGGTCTGCGGCATGGTACCGGCTGCGCCACTGGCTGGCTGGTCCGCTGGGCACTGGCAAGGCTATTGGGGAGTTGCTGCGTCTGGATCGCCCGACCAGAGAAACCCTGCAACACCCAGATCCCGACGTGATGTTTCTCATCTATGGTCCAACCGTAGTGCGGATTGTCGCTGCTATCGCCGAGGCATTGCACAACGAACAGGCACTGAGTTCGTTAGCTGTGGACTTTCAGCCCGGAGGCCTGAACCAGCAGCTCCAGCAGGCGCAGACCGAGCATTGCCTGGCCAGCTCATTCATAGAGCCTAACCTGTCGCGCACTGCCTGGTCGTGGCTGGGCCGCTGGCCAGCGATAATGAGAACTTACCACCGCCGCACGAAAGAACTGCAACTTAGCGAGCAGATTCACGAGGCGCTGCTGCAGGCAATTGAACTGCGACTGACCTATACCCTATCCGCCTACCTGCCTCGCGCGGTCTGGCGCAGCCGACTGGCCGGGGCCATACTTGACCAGATAAAACCCAAGTCGGTGGTAACCATGCATCTGCCCGGCGACGGGCACGCGATGAATGCAATGGTGGTAGAGGCACAAAAACGGGGCATACCCACGGTCTTTGTCCAACACGGGATAATGGGCACACGCAATGCAATGACGGCCACGCTGCCCTACCAAAGGGTTCTGGTGTTTCATCAGCCGGCTGTCGAACTGCTGGAGGGCAAAGGGGCGGCTGCGCCGGCGGAAATCGTGGGCAGTCCGTTCTATGATGATATCAGCCAGCCAGCCGCCGGTCAGCGTGACGAGGGTTATGTGCTGGTTGCCAGCCAGCCCGATGAGCAGATCGAACGCCGCCGTAGCCAGCATTCGTGGCTGAGAGTGCTCTTCGCCGCGTGCAAGAGTCTGGGACGAGAGGTTATCCTAAAAGTACACCCCGACGATGCTGACAACATATCATACTATCAACAACTGGTGGATGAAACTGACGCATTGGTGCGTATTGCTCGTCACGGGGAGCAGCCGCTGTCGGAGCTGATGGCGGGTTGCAGCCTATTTATTTCACGATTCTCCACAACACTGCTGGATGCGGTGCTGGCCGGCAAGCCAGCAATTATGGTCAACTTCACAGGTCAGCCCAACCCCTATCCCTTTCCCCGACGGAGGGCAGTGGCGGCTGCATATACGCCCCAGGAATTGAGCACGAAGCTGCGCGAACTGCTGGAGGACCCCGAAGCTCGTGCAGAGCTAAGTGCCGCCCGCGACGACTATATTGCTTACCATATCGGCCCCACCGACGGTCAAGCCGCGCAGCGGATAGCAGCGGCGCTGGCTGAATGCGTTGAGGAGTCCAACTGAGGATCAGGCCTGTTCGAGTTCGATCTTATCGCCGGGCAGGTACGGACACTTGATGAATATGATGCGAGTGTCGGCCTCGGTGTCGTTGATGATGTTGTGGCTCTCCCCTGGCTCCAGGCGAAAGACATCACCAGCCACAACCCGATATTCCTCACTGTTGGCGACCATCAGCGGAGTGCCTTCTTCAAAATAGAAGGTTTCTTCAACCTCCTCGTGCTTGTGGGCTCCTAACTCCTGGCCGGGCTGAAACCGGATGATACCCCACTCCAGGCGTGGCCCGCGCAGCAGGTACTTGGGACCATGATCACCATAGCGGAACTCACATTCGTGCTCGTTGACGTGTTCCATAATGACCTCCGAAAGAACAGACTATTCACCTAATCCGCACTGTTGGAACAATTCAAAGAATCCAGTGCAGGAATTCCGTCAACTCATGCTCAGTGACCTCGCGGGGATTATGCTTTGTGGACCCTGAGGCCATTGCTGGCCCAATCATCGGCTCCAGGTCCTCTTCACTGATACCCAAGTCAGAAAGCGATTGGCCGATTTGCAGATCCTCGACCAATTCAGTAACCCAATCGCGCAGGAAGAGCGCAGCAGCCTCGTCATCGCTATCATCGGTGATACCCAGAATGCGCG
>JALGTD010000148.1 GCA_029821515.1 Candidatus Zipacnadia bacterium
CGCAGCGAGCTGGCCTTGCCCACGTACAGGATATTGCCCTCGCCATCCTTAATCAGATACGCCCCGGGCTGATTGGGAACAGATTGTAGTTTCTCGTTGATGTCCATCTATCAAAGGTAGCGAAGCAGATATGGCTACGGCTCAGCCTTCTGCAAAGCTTTCAACTCTTCGATTTCGTCGCGGATTTGGGCGGCGCGTTCGAACTCCAGGTCGGCGGCAGCCTGCTTCATCTCCGCCTCCAATGCCGTGATGATCTCCGCTAGCTCGTCAGCCTCCATCTCCTCGGGAGCCTCCGGCATAATCTCTTTGATGGCTCGTTCGCGCGCCTGCTGGGCAGAGCGGATGGTCTCGCGCACCGCCTTGGTGACGGTCTGCGGAGTTATGTCGTGCTCTTCATTATAGGCAATCTGCTTGGCCCGGCGCCGCTGGGCTTCGTCAATGGCCGCCTGCATCGCCGCGGTGATCCGGTCGGCGTACATAATGACCTGGCCCTCGACATGGCGGGACGCCCGCCCCATTATTTGAATCAGCGATGTCTCCGAGCGCAAGAACCCCTGGCGGTCAGCGTCCAGAATGGCCACCAGGGAGACCTCCGGCAGGTCCAGCCCCTCGCGCAGCAGGTTAATGCCGACGAGCACATCGTATTCGCCCAGGCGCAGGCTGCGCAGCAGCTCAGAACGCTCCAGCGTTTCAATGTCAGCGTGCATATAGTGGACCCGGATGCCCAGCTCCGCCAGATACTCGGTCAGATCCTCCGCCATCCGCTTGGTCAGAGTAGTCACCAGAACACGCTGCTGCTTCTCCACACGTTGCTTGATTTCGGCAATCAGATCATCAATCTGCCCCGTAGTCGGCCGGACTGCCACAGGGGGATCAACCAGGCCGGTGGGGCGGACAATCAGTTCAACGACCTGCTCGGCATGATCCAATTCATAATCACTCGGCGTTGCCGAGGTGTAGATGACCTGCTCGACCCGCTCTTCAAACTCATCAAACCGGAAAGGCCGATTATCGAAGGCCGATGGCAGCCGAAAGCCGTGGGCAACCAGGCTTTTCTTGCGCGAGCGGTCGCCCTCGTGCATAGCGTGCAGTTGCGGGATGGTCTGGTGCGACTCGTCAATGATCAGCAGATAATCATCGGGGAAGTAATCCATCAGCGTGTGAGGGGGCGCGCCCGCCGGACGGCCGTCAATATGCCGCGAATAGTTCTCGATTCCCTGGCAGTAGCCGATTTCCCGAATCATCTCCATATCATAGCGAGTGCGCTGCTCCAGACGCTGCGCCTCCAGGATGCGCCCGCGCTGCTCAAACCACTTCAGTCGCTCTGCTAGCTCCTGCTGGATAGAAACCAGGGCGGCCTCCAAACGATCCTGGGAAGCCACGAAGTGAGTGGCCGGGAAGACAACCGTGCGATCCTGTTCTTCGAGTATCTCGCCGGTCAACTCGTCCAGCGTCATAATCCGCTCCACACGCCTGCCCTGCAACTCGATGCGAATAATGATGTCTTCGTCTACCGGATGGATCTCGATAACATCCCCCCGCACCCGAAACTGTCCACGCGCGGGGGCGAGGTCGTTACGGGAAAACCGCATACGCACCAGTTGCCGTAGTATCTCGTCGCGCTCGATCTGCTGGCTACAGGAAAGATCAAGGACGATCTCCTGGTACGTATCAGGGGAACCCAGGCCGTAGATGCAGGAAACCGAAGCAACTACGACCACGTCGCGGCGCTGCATCACTGCTTGCGTGGCCGAATGCCGCAGCCGCTCGATCTCGTCATTGATAGACGAATCCTTCTCGATGTAGGTATCAGTCTGCGGCAGGTAGGCCTCGGGCTGGTAATAGTCGTAGTAGCTGACGAAGTATTCAATGGCGTTATTGGGGAAGAAATCGCGGAACTCCGCGCACAACTGGCCAGCCAGGGTCTTGTTGTGGGCAATAACCAGAGTAGGCTTCTGCACCTGCTCGATTACCTTGGCCATCGTGTAGGTCTTACCCGAGCCAGTGATACCCAGCAGCACCTGATGTTTCAAGCCGCTGTTTACGCCCTGAGCGAGTTGCTCAATGGCCGCGGGCTGGTCGCCCCGGGGCTGATATTCAGATATTACCTCGAACTGCGGCACCACCAATCACCACTATGGATAGACGAGGTAGCCGGTTGTATAGTTTCCAGAGGCCGGTGCGCTGGTGCGCTTCACCAGCCCGCTGGCGAGGGAAGCATTACGGCGAAGAACTTAGAAAGATGAAGTCAAATTGCCCAATTCCACACTCAAGCGCCCCTCCTCACGCGACCACCGCAAGCCTATTTCCCGGCCCTGGAGCACCTTCCAACCTACGCCCAGCTCCACGTCGTCATAAGTGGTGTCACCAAAGTCGTAGTGGGTACCAAACAATACCAGGCGCCAGCGATTGCTCAGATAGTAGCTAAGATCCAAAGAAGCAAGTGTCGAGTCATCGGTCAAGTCCCAGTTGCTGCGCAGATAGGCGTCCCAGCGATCCAAGCTGGCCCAGGCATCCAGGCCCAACCCCTCGTGCCATCCCTGGCGGTATGCGTCGCCGGAGCCATATTCCGCAAAATAATCAACAAACATAGTTACGTTCTGGCCAAACCCTCGTTCCAGAGTCAGTCGTGCCTGGCTGCTGTTAGCATCGTAGCCAGTCGTATCCCATGAGTATATATCGTCAACATCAAACGCCAGCCATGTCTGCGGGGCAAGCCGCCAGGCTCCGAAATCCATCTTGCTGTATAACTCATTGTCGAATACCAACTCACTGTCGCTCTCGCTGGCATAGTAGGTGCCCAAAGACAGCCCCAGCCGATAGGTATTATTGTTGCCGGTCGGCAGCCGTCGCGGAGAGGTCAACCAATCAGCAAACAGTCCACAGGCAGTCCCGCCATAGTTGGGGCGATGATAGTAAGCCCGGACGTTGCTGCGATAGGAGGAGTTGTAGCCGAAGAGATTTGCATCCGCAAAGAAGCTTCGATGGTCAGGCCATCCCACACTGAAGTCGCCCAGTATTCCCCCAAACACATCTCGGGTATCGCGCCACTCCATTCCCCAGTCTGAGTACGGCAAACCAGCCAGCACCAGCTCCCCTTCAGCGCTCTGTGTGCGGTATTCCTCGCGCAGGCCCAGTCCCCATCCTTCGCGGGCAATGACGCTGCCGCTTGGCGCTCCCCGCCGCAGCTCAACAGCTCCGGTCCTGGTATCGCTGACGCAGTAAAAGAAGGGCAGATCAACCGCCAGGCCACCATCGGAGCTGACGCCCAGGATCTGCGAGTGGGAAGCGCCGGTATAACCGGGCATAGCCAGAACCCAGTAGGGCGGCAGGCTCATAACCTTATCGCTACCCACATAGATATCAGCATTGTGCAGTACAATCTTCTCGCCAGCAAATACAGTGATGCGGTCAGCCACCAGCCACGTTTCTCCAACCACGGGCAACAGACTGAAGGCATTAGAGGGAAGATCCCAGTCCAGTGAGCGGGCCTCCAGGTTGTACAGATCGAAGCTGACCTGCTGCAACCCGGCATCAGTGAGCTGCTGCAGGGCGCCGCGCTTGCTGTAGAACTGGAAAAACAGACCTTCGCCGGCAAGCTTTTGCTCGTCGCGGGTTATGGTGACGGGTTGAGCGCGCAGATCCATCGTGCTCACGTCGAGTTGGACGATGTCGGCCTCGCTGACAGTCATGCCTCCGTACTCCACCGAGGCGTGGTCGCGGGCTTCGATGATATTAAGGTCCACCGAATAACCCACCCACGCCCCATCAACCTGCACTACTCGCAGTTCGGGGCCGGCTGCCTGACCCTCGGGACGGAACTCCAGATAGACGTTGTTGCTGCGGCTGGCCCCGACGCTTATCTTAATGGTAGCCAGCCCTGGTGTGTCGCTGGCGGCAAAGACCATAGCAAAGCCCGAGGCAGTTTCCACCGTCAGGGCCTTGGTCCTATCAAACTCCGATTCCCCTACGTATCCAATATCAGTGCTGACCACAACCTTAGTGCCATCCGGGGCGGGCTGGCCGTTGGTATCGCGGACCTCGATGCGGATGCGCGCTGCAGTTTTGCCGTCAGCCGCCACCGACCGGGGATTGGGCACGGCACTGATCTGGTAGTTGCCCAGCCTGCCCCCCTGGGCCCCACAGGGCCTGGCACAGAACAACATCGCTATGCTTAATCCGACTACTAGCGCTGCCACCAGCGCCAAGCTGTGGCGCTGGTGGCTTAAGATGTCAACTCGTGTTGTCGCCATCCGCAACGACGACTCTCTGACTCCTTCTCCAGCTAATCAACTCAGCCTGCGGGGAAGCTCACAGCGTTGAATTCTCCCCACTCACTGGCTTCACTATTCGAGTAAATTGCCCGGATGCGATAACGGTAAACATTCCCAGCGGCTACATTCCAGTCTGTCCAGTGTGTGCAGCTTGTGCCACAGGTTCCGCCCACAACGGCAAGATACCCTGAGTCATTCGTTGAGCGTTGGATCTGGTAGCTGACCAGCGTCAATTCAGTTGGCGGAGGTGGATCCCAATAGAGAGTAATAGCGTAGTCGGTGACTTGGAGATGGTCCGGAACAGGAGGAGCAGCTCCCGCAGCCGGGGCACAAGAGTCCCCGCTTGAGCTTCCAATGATGAAGGCTGCAACAACCAGAACAAGC
>JALGTD010000149.1 GCA_029821515.1 Candidatus Zipacnadia bacterium
GGGTCTCATACTCGTCGGGAAGTGCCATTATGAACTGATGGGCATTAGCGGCCTTGGCCGCGGCGATGATTTCCTCCTCAGTGGCGTCGAGCCGACCATAGGCAATATTCTCTTTAGCCGTTCCGCTGAATAGGAAAGTCTCTTGCAGTACCAGCGCGATGTGCTGGCGCAGCGACTGTTGGGTTACCTCCCGCACATCGTGGCCGTCTATCCACACACGGCCTTCCAGCGGGTCGTAGAAACGAGGGATCAGGTTAATGACGCTGGTCTTGCCTGCCCCACTGCGTCCGACTAAGGCTATGGTCTCGCCCGGTTCGGCGTGGACAGTGATATCCTTGAGCACCACCTCGCCGGTCCGATACTTGAAGCTAACTCATCCGGTGCGTCCTGGATTTCCGGCACCTCGTCGAATATCTGAAAGATTCGGGCCAGCGCCGCCAGTGCCCGATTGAACATATCATAGATGCGAATCAGCCCACCGACTGGCCCGTAGAAGCGCATCAGGTAGCCAAGAAACATCACGATGTCGCCAGGAGAAGCCACAGAATTGCCCGCAATTGACGGGCCTGCCCCGTACCACAACACTCCCACGCTGCTCAACGAGGTGAGAAACCCAATGAACGGGAAGAATGTCGTCCACAGCCAGATGGCCCGCACGTTGGCCTGGTAGTACTCGCGGCTCCAGTTGCGAAATCTTTCTAGCTCGTACTCCTCCCGCCCGAAGGCCTTCACGACGCTGATTCCACAATTCCGCATTGATGTCGCCCAGATCATCGCGGATTTTGCGGTACAAGGGCCGAATGTAGCGGGCAAATATGAGCAGGGAGACCACGAATATCGGCAGCGGCCACAGGCCGGCCAGCGCCAGGCGCCAGTTCATATACATCAGGATGATTACCGTGCCGGCGATCGTCAGGATATTGGAGACGACTTCGTCAGTGCCGTGAACGACCATGTCCTCAACAGTGTTAACATCATTGGACACCCGCGACATGATGTCTCCGGTCTCGTTGCTCTCAAAGTAGCTCAGCGACAGCCTTTGGAGGTGCTCATAAAGATTCACGCGCAACTCATAGACAAAACGCTGCCCCAGGATGTGCATAACGTTCATGCGAATACCGTTAAGCAGAGTTGCAGCGAAAAAAGCGCCGATTAGCAGACCGATATACCCGGGCAACAGGTGGTACTGCTGGTCGCGCATTACTCCATCCACGATCAGCCTGCCCGTGATGAAGGGGGGAGCCAGTCCGGCCAGGCTTCCCAGCACCATGGCGGTTGCCCCAACCAGCACCTTGGGCCAGTGAGGGCCAAGCTGCTGCACAAACCATCCCAGCATCCGCCGGTCAGTTATTCTCAGGCGCTCTGTGCTGTCATCATCACCAGACCTGGATGAGCGCCCTCTATGATGTCCTCTTCCCATTCCACGCATTGCTTACAGACATCCTACTTTCGCAAAGGTGATGCTTAATTGCTACGTCAGACTGTCACCATCCATTGTACCACAAATCCCTCACCGCCGTTAAGGCCCAGAAGGAATCGGCGGCGGCGCCGCGAAGTTGCTTCCACGTTTCGGGGGGAGCCGAACCTACTCATTATGGCTGCGGACAACGGTCCTCATGACGCTGAGAAAAGCATCGCTTCTGCGCCGGCTTTGGCGGAGCAAGCCTCCGCGCTCATTCAGCATCTGGGCTACCGTCCGCTGGTGAGCCTGACCTTCGGCCTGGTTGTTGGCGTGGTGCTCGCCGAGCAACTCCACATACGCTTCTCAGTTTTGTTGGTTCTCTTCCTTTTGGTGACCGCAGGCGGATTCATCATTAGCCACCGGCATTCGCCCGCCAGCCACCTGTGGCTCGTTGCCGCCTTCCTGGCCGTTGGCCTGTGCCTGCACTCAGCTCAATTTGTCGTTCCCCGCTCTGACATATCGCAGTACGCTCCCTCGGAGTCCGCAAACATCAACGGACGAATAGTCAGCATTCCGACTCAGAATCCTCACTGGCGTCGCATGGTTGTGGAGGTGCTTTCCGTTGGGATTGACCACGGCTCTTTTGCGGCTAGCGGGCTGCTATCACTGGCCCAGTCCGAGTGGGAAACACCAGTAGTGATAGGCGACGGAATAGCTGCCCAGATAAGCGATCTGGCGCTGCCACCGCGGGCGCTGAATCTGGGGCAATTCGATATGCGCCGTTATCTGGCGCGCCAGGGCATCACTGCGCAGGCGCGGATAGAGACCCTGCGCAAGCTGCCGGGGCCAGTGCCGTGGCAATTCAAGCTGAAGAATCTGGTGCACCTTTCTCGCCAGCGTGCCCTGGACAACCTGGAGCGGGCGATGCCCGGCTCCAACAGTGACTTCTATGCCCACTTGATGGCGGGCATGGTTTATGGCCTGCGGGCCGGCCCGGGAATAGATAAGCAGATCGAGGATCTGTTCCGGCGCACCGGCACCATCCACCTGCTGGTCGTCTCCGGCGCGCAAGTCACTTTCATCGTCTTTACCATCATTCTGCTGGTTACGGCCGGTCGGCGGCGGGCCCTGCATCCGTGGCATATCCTGATAATTGCGCCGGCTGTGGTGGGTTTTGCTCTGCTCGCCGGGCTGGCCCCGTCAGTCAGCCGCTCGCTGGTGATGGCCGCCGTACTCATTTATGCCCTGGTTAGCGGACGGCGCTACGACTTAATCAATGCCCTGGCCCTGGCTGTGTTTGTGCTGGTGATTGCCGACACCAATATTGTCTTTGATATGGGCGCCCAACTGACTTTTGCCGCGGTAATCGGCCTTGCTATCTACAGCCCCCGCCCTTATCGGGACGCCCTGGGCCGACGCCACCGGCCCAGCCTTATGACGAGAATACTGCTGGCAACGCTGGGCGCCTGGATTATGGTGACACCCATCCTCGCCCACAACTTCTACAGCTTTGCGGCGCTGGCTAATGTAGCTAATGCGATTGCCGTCCCCATCTCGATACTGGTGATACCGCTGGGGATGCTGGCGCTCATTAGTGGAGCGACGTTGCTGCCAGTGACCGTCGTCCTCTGCGGGCTGGCGCGGGTGTTGATGCAGGTAATGCTGCTGAGCAACAGGCTATGCCTGGCCTTGCCCTTCGCTTATGTAGATAATATCTACTTCTCGAGACTGGCCATGGCTGCGTGGTATGTTGGGATGGGGGGCATTGTTCTCGTGTTGGTCAAGCCGGGTCTGCGTCGGCGCGTGCGTGCCCTGGCCTCACGGGTGGATTGGAGATGGGTGGCAGTGGGGCTTGTGGCAGTCACCGGGCTGGCGTTGGTCGTCACTGTAGCGGGAGGGTCAGCAGCTTCTCTCAGCGTGACTTTCCTGGCCGTTGGCGACGGCCAGTGTGCCGTAATTGAGTCCCCAGGCGGCTCTGTAATAATGGTGGATGCCGGCAGTCGGCAGTATCCTAGCTTGCAAGGAGCACTGCTGGCCGACCGTGTTATTCTACCGTTTTTAAGCCGCCGTGGTATTCGCCGACTCGACGCCCTGGTTATTACCCACCCGCAGTCGGACCACTGCAACGCCGTGCCCCGCCTGCTGCAGCGAATGCCGGTAGCCGTCATCCTGGAGCCGGGCTTCAATCCTGACACCAACGTATGGCAGGCGGTAGAGCAAACAGCGAATGATTATCAAGTGCCTGTTGAGACGGTACGAGCCGGCGGCCGTCTCAATCTGGGGAAGAGGGCAGAGGCTGCGGTGCTGGCCCCCAGCTACCCGCTGATAACCGGTTCCCGCGATGACCTCAATAATAACTCGGTGGTTCTACGCTTGCAGTATAATGAGGTATCGCTGCTGATGCTGGCCGACCAGGAGAAAACAGGCCTGGCGCGGCTGATTACCTGGAGTCGCCAGCACGGGGTCCCACTGCGCAGCACGATTATGCAGGTGCCCCACCACGGGCGCAATTTCGAGCAGGCTCTGCCAATAATTCAGCTATCCCAACCGCAACTGGGCATAATATCGGCGGAGCACAAACTGGTGCCAACAGCTTATCCCTTCGTCGCAAACGCAGTTGAATTCATACAGACGGGAAATGCGGGAATGATTACAGTAGCGACTAACGGCGAGGACGTGCGAGTGTGTGGCTTTCTCAACGGCTGCCGAAGGCTTGACTGGTGATAATTTCTAAAACTACATCCCTCTAGCTTTTGCCCGGCAATCCTCTACGACCTCCGGCGGGATTATCTTCAGCGCGAGTACGATCAAGCCGGGGACGAGGATGACATCGTCGAGGTAGCCCAGTACGGGGATGAAATCGGGGATGATATCAATCGGTGACAGAGCATAGCCGATCGCCACCACCAGTAGCCACCTGGCCAGCCGCGGCGTGCGCCGGTCTTTGAGCACGAGCTGATAGAGCTTCAGCTCGCGCTTTATGCTCCCAATGAGTGCTTTCAGTCTGCGCACAGCCTAGTCTCCCCTTGGTCAGCCTAATTCTTCACCACAGATGACGCTCAGTAAAAGCATGACCCGAGCCGGACCCAAGATGAAGCACTCTCAATATTTTATTGTCGACGTTTGCTCAGTCGCTTGAGCTCCTCAACATCGCCCAATATGAGAGCTTCTTTCTTGGCACGACTCCATCCCTTAAGCTGGCGTTCGCGTTGCACGGCCAGCCCGTTGTTGTCGTAGGATTCTGAGTAGACTAACTGCACTGGACGCCGCTGTGAGGTGTAGCTTGGGCCTCGGCCAGCGTTGTGTGCTGCAAGCCGCTCGTGAAGATTGTCAGTGGCACCGACATAGTAGGAATGGTCACGGCATCGCAGGATGTACACATAGAATAGTCCGCTCATGGGATAGGCCCTTCGGCCGCTTCGACAGGCTCAGGACACCATTCGATGCGCTGCGTGGGGGATTGGATGACTCGCACAGAGAAAAGTGGCTTGCCATGAGCAAGCCCCGCAGGGGCGCGTCGAATGGTGGAGGCGGCGGGAATTGAACCCGCGTCCGAAGAGGTGCTGCTAAAGCATCTACAGGCTTAGTGTGCGTATTGATTTCGCTTCCGATAAGCCCACACACCCGGCTGAATCCGGAAGCTAGCTGAGACTTAGGTTTCCCCGCCGCGTGGCCCAGCAGCGCGTGGCGAGTAGCTAATCTTTATGACGTCGCACCCCAACCCGATTAGCGGGGCCGAGGGGACGAGCCGCTTTGTTAAGCGGCTATTGCCATTGGATTGGCAGTTATTGGTTTCCGCGTTTTACGAGTCAGCGGAGATCTCGGCCTGCAGCCCTAACTCGCTGTCTCCCCGTCGAATCCATTT
>JALGTD010000150.1 GCA_029821515.1 Candidatus Zipacnadia bacterium
TTCGCTAGGCCGGTCAGTAACCAACTCCGCTTTCACCAGCATATCGACGTCCGGTATCTCCACAGTGCCTGGTACTAACAGCTCGTGACACCAGGGCTCCTTGCCTTCAGGCTGGCGTTGCGCCCTTTCGCCATATACTAACTCAAGTTCAGTATACCCAATTCTGGCCAGAACTTTCCCCGGCAGGTGCAACTCCGCGCTGGTCTGTCTCTGATTCATCAGCTCACGCAGGGCGTTGTAATGAACCTCGCCCACATCAGTTGCCGCCCCCGACAGTTCCACTATCGCCCGCCGCAGCAGCCGATGCTGCAACCCCGCCGGCAGCTCGCTTAGTCTCTGGCGGTCCAGGCCCACTTTGTCTGCCCCGACGGACGCTACCTCCTCGAATTCCGCCTCCACCAGCGGCTCCGTCCAGGCCAGCTCCTCTTCGGCAGCCCGAATCACGCGCAGCAGTGCCTCGTGCGGGTCCTCGCTATATTCCTCGCCCAGCAGCGGCAGCAACTGAAGCCTAATCTTGTTACGCAGAAAATCCGACGGATCCAAATTGCTCTCGTCACAGCGTGGGTCCAGGCTCTGTTGCTTGCAGTATTCGGCAATGGCCTCCCGGCGGATAGCAATCAATGGCCGTATGAATATGTCGCGCACCGGCGGGATGCTGCGCAGTCCATGCAAGCCCGACCCCCGCAGCAGGTTAATAAGCAAAGTCTCAACCCTGTCGCTGGCAGTATGGCCCAGCGCTACCCGATGGAAGCCGTGTTGCTCTGCCAGAGCCGTGAAGTACTCATAACGAGCGCAGCGTCCTGCCTCCTCCAACGAAAGGCCCTCTTCACGCGCCCGTACCGTAACATCATCACAAGTTACATAACAGGGCAGGTCCCAATCCGCACACAGCCGTCGCACGTACGCTTCGTCCTGGTCAGCTTGCTCGCCGCGCAGTTGGTGGTTGAGATGAGCCACGGCCAGCTCAACGCCTAGCTCATCGCTGAACGAGCCCAGCAGATGCAGCAGGCCCACCGAGTCAGGCCCCCCTGAGACCGCCACAAGCACCCTCTCGCCACCCCGGAGCATCTGGTAGCGGCGGATCGTCTCCTGAACCTGTTGCCGCAGGTTATCCCCGTCACTCCTCATTGCAACCAAGCTTCCCCTTAGCCATTATCCATGAATATCGCTTCTGGCAGCACAGACCCAGTCAACAATCTGGTCAGCGGCAGGCCGAGCCACGGGGAACTGGCAGGGAAATGAGCAGGCTACTCACCCGGCTGCAGCAGCCGCTGCATTGTCTCCTGATAGATTTCGCGGGTGCGTGCCACGACCTCAGCCGGAAGTTGCGGAGCAGGCGGCTCCTTATCCCAGTCCAGCGTCTCCAGGTAGTCGCGGACGTACTGCTTATCAAACGACTCTTGAGGACGGCCGGGTTCCCACTTCTCCAGGTCCCAATATCGCGAGGCGTCAGGGGTGAAAATTTCGTCGACCAGAATCAAATCACCGTTGACCAGGCCAAATTCAAACTTGGCATCCACCAGAACAAAACCGCACTCCGCGGCATATTCAGCCCCGAATTGATAAAGCTTCAGTGACTCTCGCTCCAGATCCTCGGCCAACCGCTCGCCAGTAATCGGAGTCATCTCCTCCGGGGTAATATTGACATCATGCCCGGAGGTAGCCTTAGTAGCAGGCGTGAAAATCGGCTCAGCGAGCCTGTCGGCCTCCACCAGGCCCTCGGGCAGCGCGTGGCCACAGACCTGCCCGGTCTCCTGATAGGAGCGCCAGGCCGAGCCGGCCAGGTAGCCACGTATTACACACTCGATCGGCACAATTTTGGCCTTGCGTACCCACATCGAGCGCCCCTCAAGTACTTCGTGATAGTCAGCCACGGCTTCGGGGAAATCGCTCACATCAGTGGAGAGCAGATGATTGGGCACGATATGTTCAGTTTTCTCAAACCAGAATTCCGATACTCTCGTAAGAATTTTGCCCTTGCCGGGAATACCGTTGGGCATCACCACATCAAAGCAAGATATGCGATCGGTAGCCACAATGAGAAGATTATTGCCAAATTCATATATGTCCCGCACCTTCCCCGTTCGCCGACATTCGGCCCCCGGCAGGTTCGTGGTCAGAATTGTCTTTTCCACAGTTTCGGACACAGTTAGAACCTCCGTCAGCCTCGTAATGTTATTTCGCCAGGCCCAGCATCTCCACGACTGTTTCGGTCTGGGCCGGAGCCTTCTCTGGCTCCTCGACCATTGCCACAGCCCGGTCCGGATCTTTCAGACCATGACCAGTCAGCGTGCAGACCACCACTGTCGGCTCGTCACCAAAGAAGCCCTCAGTGGCCAGCTTGATTATTCCGGCAACGCCAGCCGCCGAAGCCGGCTCGACGAATATTCCCTCACTACTGCCCAGTTTGCGGTAGGCGACCAGTATTTCCTCGTCGGTGACAATTCGTAACAGGCCGCCAGATTCCTCCACCGCCGCTGCCGCTTCCTGCCACCGGGCAGGATTGCCGATGCGAATAGCGGTGGCAATCGTCTCAGGATTGGCAACCGGCTCGCCCCGTACCATCGGTGCAGCGCCCGCAGCCTGAAAGCCCAGCATCCGGGGCAAACAGTCAATCTTGCCCGCTTCACGATATTGCTTATATCCCCACCAGTAGGCAGTAATATTGCCGGCATTGCCCACGGGCAGAGCATGAAAATCAGGCGGGGTGCCCAAGGCGTTGCAAACTTCAAACGCTGCGGTCTTCTGGCCTTCCAACCGATACGGATTGAGCGAATTGACCAGTGCCACCGGATAGTTGTCGGTAATCTCGCACACGATACTCAGACAATCATCGAAATTCCCTGCAATCTGAATAACCCGCGCCCCATGAGCCAGGGCCTGGGACAGCTTGCCCAATGCTACATAGCCGTCGGGGATGAGCACTACCGATTGCATCCCAGCTATTGCTGAATATGCCGCCGCTGATGCAGAGGTGTTGCCCGTAGAAGCGCACATCGTCACCTGGGCGCCGTCTTCTTTAGCCTTGGAGACGGCCATAGTCATCCCACGGTCTTTGAAGGAAGCGGTGGGATTGACCCCCTCATATTTGAAATACAGGTCAATACTACCGGGCAACTGCGGCCCGATGACCTGTGAGGGAATCAGCGGGGTATCGCCTTCCAGCAAGGTCACCACCGGCGTTTGCTCAGTGACAGGAAGATACTGGCGGTACTCTTCGATCACTCCGCGCCAGTGCCCAGCAGGTCCGCCGCGAGCGTCAACCATTATTCATCCACCACCCGAATCACGCTGCATATCTGCTCGACGACGTCCAGCTTCTCGATGGCACGCAGCGCTGCCTGCAGGTGCCGCTCCGGCCCTTTGTGCATAACCCAGACGATCTCGGCGACCTCATTGCCCGATGATTTCTGGATAACTGACTCAATGCTGACACTCTCACGGCCCAACAGTGTAGCAATCCGCCCCAAAACACCTGGTTGATCGGTCACGCTCATCCGTACATAAGCACTGCTCTCAATTTCACCCATCGGCCGCAGATTGGCCTCCCCCTCGCAACTGCACGGGGTTCGCCCCTGGCTGCCATGGACGATATTGCGCGCGCAGTCAATGACATCGCCCGCCACAGCCGTACCCGTGGGCAACGCACCCGCACCACGCCCGTACAACATTACCTCACCACACTCGGGGCCAGAGATAAATATTGCGTTGAACACCCCGCGCACCGCCGCCAGCGGATGCTGAACCGGCAGCAGGGCCGGGTGAACACGCAGCTCCAGTTGGTCCCCATCTCGGGTGCCGATTGCCAGTAGTTTGATTACATACCCGATCTGCCGGGCATAGTCAATATCCGTGGGCGTGATCTGGGATATACCTTCCCGGTATATCTCCTCAACCGGCACGCGAGCGCCAAAAGCCAACGCGGCCAGAATTGCCAGCTTGTTGACAGCATCAGTACCCTCAATGTCAGCAGTGGGGTCAGCTTCCGCATAGCCCTCACGCTGGGCGGCGGCCAGCACCTCCGCAAACCGCGTCCCCGCCTCAGTCATCTCAGTAAGAATATAGTTGGTCGTCCCATTGACAATACCAATTATCTGGTCAATCTGGGCCGAGGCCAGACTCTCTTTGAGCGAGCGCAGCACCGGGATGACTCCGCCGACACTGCCCTCAAACTGGACATCCACCCCATGCTGACCAGCCAGCGGCAAGATCTGCTCGCCGTGACGGGCGATCATCTCCTTATTGGGGGTGACTACGCTCTTGCCCGCCTGGATTGCCGCGGTTACGTAGTCCAGCGCCGCCTCTGAGCCACCGATCGCCTCGACGATTATGTCAATGTCGGGATCGTTGATAACTTCGTAGGCATCGGTGGTTCTGAGGTCCGGGGGCACCGAAAAGTCGCGAGGTCGCTCCCAGTCAATATCACAGACGGCTGCCACTTCAATGCCTACTTCAGCCACCTGCTCTATGTGCTCCGCGTTTTTCTGCAATATCTGGTAAAGCCCGCCGCCGACCACTCCGGCTCCCAGTATCCCAATTTGTATGATTCCGTCACGCATTTGATCCTCACCTGCCCCCAGCGCTCAGCCACCCGCACTGTACCATCGGCTATGTTTCTATAATCATTAACACTTCGTCCGCTGCAACTT
>JALGTD010000151.1 GCA_029821515.1 Candidatus Zipacnadia bacterium
GAATGATATCTTCTATCTGGAAGCATTCGCGGTCCTCAGGATCTTCGGGCATCCTGGCCAGAACAGACACACGTTGCCCAACTGTCAGTTGCATATCTGACTGGCGATAGTCCAAAGCCACAGTTACCCCAGAATCAGTCTGCAGCAAGATGCGGCTAGGCGGGGCATCCGTTGCTTCCTGTGTGGGGGTAACAACGGCAACAATCTCACCGTGCAGTTCCAGGACCCTCCCGCGCAGCGATTCGTCGAAGCTGGCTAAAGCCTGCGGGCTGATGTCAATGATAGGGTCGAGCTGCTGGCGAGCAGCCAAATAACGACTGACCGGTGAGGTTGTTGGGCTATCTGCCGCAAGCGGGAGGGCAGCAGATGCCAGTAGCACAACCACCAGCGCACAGATACTCTGGCGCAGTAGATTTTCTGGCCAACCCGTTAGTCTCATACTGTCATAGTATACCCTGGTGGGTTGGGCCGGATACCACGCGGCTAGGCTATGAGTCGAATGGTACCCCCACGGGGAGTCGAACCCCGGCTTCCGGACTGAGAATCCGGCGTCCTCAACCACTAGACTATGGGGGCACTCGAGAGCCTATTGCGGTTAGTGTAGCTAGCGCTGCCACTGATGTCAAGCCCGGCCCGGTGTGGCTCAGTCTTTGGGCTGGCGGAGGGGGAGGGATTCGAACCCCCGGTGCCGCATTAACGGCACAGCGGTTTTCAAGACCGCCGCCTTCGTCCGCTCGGCCACCCCTCCGATTGCATAGATAAGTATAAAAATGACTGAAGCTGGTGTCAACTGGCTTGCCCGGCTTAGTTCAATAACTCCCCGCGCAGTACCGCGCCCTCAGCATCGGTGACCTGCATCTTTGCCACATTTCCAACCAGCTCTTCAGGCCCGATTGTTTCCGCCCGTAGATAGTTATCGGTTATGGCGCTGAGGTTATCGCTGGAGGCCTCAGCGAACTCCTCAATGACCACCTCAAGCTGCTTGCCGACCATTTTCTCGGTAAAGGCCGCCCGATTGCGCTCCGAGATCGCCCGCAGGATATGATTGCGTTGCTTTCGCACCTGACCGGGGACCTGGTCGGGCATTCGGGCGGCGGCAGTTCCCGGGCGCGCCGAGTAGGTGAAAACGTGCAGGTAGGTCAGCGGGAGACTCTCGATGAATGTGCGAGTCTGCTCGAACTGCTCATTGGTCTCGCCTGGGAAGCCGACAATGACATCGGCACCAATGGCAGTATCGGACTGAGCCGACTTGATCTTCTCAATCAGCGAGCGATAGAAAAGAGTATCATAGGGGCGGTTCATGCGTTGTAGGATTTCATCACAGCCGCTTTGCATGGGGATGTGCCAGTGGCGACACAGCTTACCCCACCCCGGCCGACTCGAGTCGGATTCCAGGCTGCGGCCACCGGCAGCGACCAGCTCGATCAGCTCGTCGGTCATCTCACGGGGCTCTATTGATGATAGTCGTAGTCGGGGCAGGTCGGGAAGTTCACACAGCTTACGGACAAGCCCAGTCAGGTCAATATCCTCGCCTAAGTCAGCACCGTACTGCCCCAGATGAGTACCGATGAGTACTATCTCCGGATATTCTGCTGCCAATAGCAAGTTCACCTGGTCAATCACATCGCCAGCCGGCACGCTGCGGCTGGGGCCGCGCGCCAGAGGAATTATGCAGTAGGCGCAGCGAGCATTACAGCCCTCCTGGACCTTGACGAAGGCCCGGGTGTGTCCCGACATAGTGCGGATCATTGGGCCGGTCTCGGCGTAAGGGGGCAGACGGTCAGTTGTCGGCGTTGTATCGGTGGGGGCAACAAACTGAGATAGCTGGCCGCGGGCGGCGTTGCCAATGATGATATCAATGGCCTGAATCTGCTCAAGCTCGTCCGCCGAGACCTCTGCGTAGCAGCCGGTAACCAGTAGCAGCGACTGGGGGTTGAGCCGCTTGGTACGACGGCACAGTCGGCGGCAGTCGTGGGCCGTGCGTGTGGTAACTGTGCAGCTATTGATCACATAAAGGTCGGCGGCTGTCTCGAAGGATACGATGCGATAGCCGAGCGCTTCGAGTTGCTCGCGCATCTGCTCGCTCTCGAATTGGTTGAGTTTGCAGCCCAGAGTTTTGATAGCCGCAGTCGGTGTCGCCACTATCAGTTTTCTGCTCCTGGTCTGGCACTTGCGAGGATTATGCTCCTCGCTTGCTGGACGGCGGGTTACGTGCTATAATTCGAGGTGCTCGCAGATGGGCGCTTTACGACAGGTGTAAACAGGGCTAAAGTGACATTGACGGCCGAACCTGAGGTCCGGCCGCCAGCTTGTACTCTTGATGGGCAAAGTAGGATTATTTGACCTTGGTGACTTTGCCGGCCCGAATACACGATGTGCATACAAGAATCTTCTTGCGCTTACCATTGACAAGCGCGGTAACTGTCTGCAAGTTAGGCTGCCAGTGCCGCTTGCTGCGCTTACCGGACTTGCTGACTTTGTTACCAACACTGGCGCTCTTGCCACATATCTCACAGGCCCTTGCCATTATACAATTCTCCTTGTCAGTAATGCAGTGTTACAACTGCTAAGCGTATCACAAACTCTGGAGAGGCGCAAGTCCGCTATGCATATTGCCGTGAAATCAGGATATCCGACAGTCCAGGATAACGGTTTTGTACCGACTGGCCGGCCCCGAATTGGTGGCACAGCCGTCGTCGGAGGTGTGCATCTGTCCACTTCCACCTTTGGAACCGCCTCTTTTTGGCGACTTGCCGGCACGGGACTGGCCCTGATGGTTATGGGCGGGACCGCTCTCGTGCTCAGCTATGTAGTGTTGTGGATAATAGGACAGGCTACCGATATCCCCCTGGTCGAAATGCAGTTGCAGATAGCGGGACCGGCAGTGGCAACTTCCTATGTGGCGTCGCAAATATTTGTCAACCTGGTTACTTTCTTTCTGTTCCTGCTGGTCGTTCGGCTCACGCCTCTGGCTGCTTACCACGGGGCAGAGCACAAGGTCGTGCACGCCATCGAGCGTTACGGGTATCCGCCCCGCGAGATAGCTAGAGAGATGCCACGGGTCCATCGCCGTTGTGGCACCACGCTTCTGGCCGGCATTCTGCCGGCTTTTCTGATTGCTGCTCCACTGTTGCTGGTGCGTCCGGCGTTAGCGATAGTGGTGGTTTTGTTAGGCTGGACATTTCGCTACCCAGTCGGCGCACGAATCCAGCAGTATCTGACGACCAAGGAGCCCAGTGATAAACAGTTAGACGCGGGACTGGAGGCAGCCTATAGACTGCTGGATGACTGGCACCGCAATCCGCACCGCCAACTTTCTCCTTTCGTGTCTCTGTGGCACCGAGGCTTTATTCAGCTCCTCACCGGTGTCCTGATTAGCTCGCAACTGCTGCAATGGGCCTATCAGCACTTGCATATCTGGCTTGACTGGTAATTGTGGCTCGGTTAGCTTTGCCGACATTATTGAACAGATTGGAAGCAGATGATTCAGGACAAGCTCGCTGACTTAGTAAAACAAGCATGCGCGGTGCTGTTGCCCGATGAGAAGCACGGGGAAGAGGCGCTGCGTAAGATTCAGGTAGAGACACCCAGCAACCCTGAACATGGCGATTTCGCCTGCAATATTGCTATGCAACTTGCAGGCGAACTGGGGGCAAGTCCCCGCCAGATTGCTGAGGACCTGGTTAGCAATCTTCCGGCTGATCCCCTGGTTGAACGAGTGCAAGTCGCCGGGCCGGGCTTCATCAATTTCTACCTATCCCCGCAGTGGCTGTATGAGGCTCTTGCCGAGTGCCTCGAGCAGGGCGAGGCATACGGCCACAGCGATGTGGGTGCGGGGCAGAAGGTGCAGGTGGAGTTTGTTAGCGCTAATCCGGTTGGGCCGATCCATATCGGCAACGCCCGGGGCGGGCCGTTCGGCGATACTCTGGCTAATGTGCTGGCAGCGGCCGGCTATCGGGTAGAGCGGGAATACTATCTCAACGACGCCCCCACCAATACCCAGCTCCAGATCTTTGGTGGCTCCGTGCAGGCTCGTTATCGGCAACTGCTGGGAGAAGAGATTGACTTCCCTGAGGAGGGCTACCACGGGGATTATGTGCTTGAGCTGGCTCAAGAGCTGGTTGAGCAACACGGGGAGAAGTACCGCGATGTGCCCCGGGATACCGAGGGCGCTTTGCTCTTCTTCGATTTAGTTGAGGATAAGATGGTTGAGCAGTTGCACCGCGAATGTGCAGCGATGGGTATTGAGTTCGATGTCTGGTTCAGCGAGACTAAGCTGCATAGCGAAGGACTTGTAGAGGAGCAGATTAACCAACTGCTGGAGAGCGGGGCCGCTTATGAAAAGGATGGTGCGGTCTGGCTGCGGACCGGCGACTTTGGGGACGAGGAGGACCGTGTGCTAGTGCGCAGTGACGGTGCGCCGACTTATATCGCCTCGGATATGGCCTACGCTGCCGATAAGTTCTACACACTGGGCTTCGACCAGGTCATCTATGTATGGGGGCCGGATCACTTCGGCTACGTGCCACGGATGAAGGCAGCACTGGCGGCGATGGGTATTGGCATCAAGCGGGCCGAGTTTATTATCTATCAGACGGTGCGCTTCCTGGAGGGTGGCGAGCCGCTGAGCCT
>JALGTD010000152.1 GCA_029821515.1 Candidatus Zipacnadia bacterium
GTCTTGAGCCACCATCACGTCCCCTCCGGTGGCCTATTGTCCATCTGTGTGGCAAAGGTCATTGAGCATGGCCAGGCAGTCCCGGATCAGACAGTCGCCTGCATTCTCCCCGTAAGGCAGGAGACGTTGTCCTTCGGCCAGCTTGCCATAGCGCACATTGGTGTGCAGTTGATACCCGCCTCGTCGGTGATCCCCGCTCGGCCCGACATACGCGTTGGCGCCATTGGACAGCGCCATCAGCAGCGTCTCCTGCAACGGACTCCGTGCCGCCAACTCCAGGCCAAGGGCGGTGAACGGTTCGCACGAGGAGAACACCAAGCCGAGATCGTCAATGACCATGGCCGCCAGCGCCGAAGGCCAACTGGCCGGGAACTGCCGGCCCGCCTGGATCGCTTGCTTTATATATTCCGCCCACTCCATCAACGGCTGCGTGTACGCCCTTTTCGCCTCGACCGACCAGTCTTTGACGCAGTTGATCCCAAGTACCCATTCCAGGTCCGGGTTCGTGTCGAGAGCCTGGATGAAGTCTCGGACTTCTTTGATCTCCCCGTCCAAGACTTCTACCGAGGGCGGCGGATCCAGAGGCAAATCCACTCTCCGGCTCCCCACCATAAAGCGCCGAGGTGTGGCCGTCTGTATGCCTTCGAACACCGGCGCAGCCTGATGCGCCAGACTAAGCCCAAGATTGCGTGAGTCGTCTTCTGTGCCAAACATCGGAATACAGTTCACATCTCCCGAAGCGCCGTAACCAAACAGGACCGGTGCACCTCCGGCACACTCCTGGCTCAGCCAGTCCGTCATATAACCGGGGTATTCCGCAGACACTGGCGAATCGAAGATCACGCACGCCGGGTGCGCGGCAAAACGAACCCATCCCGCGATTGGTTTGCCGTTCTCATCGTCCACGCGGATCACATTGAGCCGCGGGTCCACCGGGCGACCCGATGCCAGCCCCTCTCGGAAATCGCGAGTGTACTTGACACGATCCCCAGGCAGGTAGATATTTTGGTTGAAGGAGGCGCCCACAGCGTACGTGATGCCGTGCCCCACCCGTGCCGGACTGCGCACGGTCCAGGCTTCCTTCGCGGCCTCCACGGACCGCTCTTTCACCAGCGTGAAAAAGGGATGCGGACCGTCCAGGGGCTCACAATTGGGGGTGGAATGACTGTGCGAGGCCGTGACGATGATGTCCTCGACCTGCAGACCTATCGCATCTGAAACCTCGTGCCTGATCGCGTCGCACTGGGCATTTTCCAGGCCGACGAGATCCAGGGCGAGCAGGATCACCCGCATGTCACCGGATTCCATTGCGATCCCTTTGACCCTCAGCGGACTGCCCAGCTCATCGAAACGGACATTTTCCCAGGGACGCAACGAATGTTTCCCCGCGATCTCCGGAGTGGGCGTGATATCGCGCACGGCGGCACCAGCAAGAAACTGAGTTGACATGAACCTGCCTTTCGTTCAGCATAATATTGGATGGCGCTCACACTCGTGCGCCTGCATCCAGGTCTACCGCTGCCTGTGCAAGGCCTCACCACGCGCTTCGTCTTGACCGTATAGATACACCCGCGAGTATCTAAACTGCCCGGTCAGTTCCAGAAGCTTCTTCGTAAGGTACTCAGCCCTCTCGTCGAGACCCATGGTGAGGTGGTAGAGGCTATCCCAGGCCATCTCGGTGAACACAATCGTGTGGCACTATTCGTAGTCTACATGAATCTCCAGCTTCTCAAGTACGATAGTATGCTGGGGGTCGGCGTCGAGAATGCGCAGGTCCACTTGATTCTCACCCAAGCGACACTGGAGCGGCGAGGCAGTGAAATCCAGCCGAAGTAGCTTCTGCTCCGGATCAACTTTGTAGCCGCCAGCCCCACCGGCGGGCGGCTGAGGCTCTGGGGAGAAGATATGGGCATCTTTCCACTGATGGTCCCGAGTAGCCAAGGGCAACACCACGCCGTTGAGTCGTAGCTCAATGTCATCTTCCTCCCCGGCTCCAAACAGCACCGCCCGCACGACAACCTGCCTGACCCTGTCGGCATACACCCGGACATTGTCACCGATTTGCACAGGCAAGCTGGTGAGATTGCCATCATTGGCCAGAGTCACAGGCAGGGGGGAATCTGGGTTGAGGTTGAAGTACCCCTCCGCCCAGATGAAAGCGCCCCGGCGCTCCACCGCAAAGAACTTGTCCTTGAAGGCGAGCGTCTCGGGGCTACCTACCTCGTGATACGCTTGCCGTTGCGCAGGCGTTCCTGGGTTAAGGTCACCAAGATTATCGAGGTTGACTCCAACCTTTTTGCACAACTCCAGAGGCGCGTTGGCCCAGTTGAAAGTCACCACGCCATCCGCCCCCTGCTGCCACCAATTGGCAAATACACCGCGCAGGAATTCGATCGGCCCAAACTGGTAGGCATCAGTGGCATGGTGGTCATCAAAGCACGGCTGGAGCTTGATATTGTGCCCTGCGGTGATGCGCCGGAAACCCGCCAGGTCTACGTCCATC
This sequence comes from Candidatus Zipacnadia bacterium, assembly GCA_029821515.1. GTDB lineage: Bacteria > Armatimonadota > Zipacnadia > Zipacnadales > Zipacnadaceae > JALGTD01. Next base: position 2,504 of record JALGTD010000152.1, read on the forward strand.
GAGCGAGATCCCACCGTGAAGATGTCAACCAGGTTCTCGCGCGCCCACGTCTCGACGTCAAAGCCATCAATGTGGCATCCCGCTATATTCCGGGGGACCTTCGCCCCCAGAAGGAAGGGCCGGCCGCGTGTCTTCTCAATCTCGAGGGTCATTAACCGGACACGTCGGATCATATCGGTCATAGCTTCGCGGTGCTCCCATTGCTGCCCCACCGGCAAACACGGCACGTGGCGAGCAAAATCCAGGTGAAAACCATCGAAGTCGTAGTTCTGTGCGACCTCCGTCAAAATGTCCAACTTATACTGGCGCACTTCGGGCACTGCATAATTCCATAGTCCCTGCTGCCACCAAGTCTTGATCAGCCAGTCTGGATGGGCCTGCTTCAGAGGATTAACCCAGTGCCACCCATCTGCTGGGTTCATGCGATGGTGCCAGAATACTTCCAGCTCCCGCTTTCGGCACTCGTCAATCAGCTCCTGGACAAAGTCAATCCCCTGGTCCTGCCATTTTCGTAGGCCGGAACGTTCTGAACGTTCCAGTACCTTGCTGGGGTAGACTGCCCGGCTCGCCGAATTAATATCCCACAAAACGCTGTCGGTCTGATTGCCCGGTTCATCTATGTAGGCGAAGATGTACTCAATCCAATCCTTGAAATTCGCACCAAATTGCGCGCGAGCATCGTATTGCACCACGATGCGGCGCGGGCGGCTCACGGCCTTATTATGCTCGGCAGAAAGCTCGATGAGTGCCGGCTCTTCGTCGGCAGATGCTAGACTTTGCCCATACACCGCAAGGATACTGCCCACGCAAAGTATAATTACGATATCCCAAATCAGTGGTTGTGCGGACACAAAGTAGTCTGTCAACATCTGTCATTCCTCCTGGTTGGTGATTCTTCATTTGTCTTCTGGTTGATTCGATATTCATCGAATCTGCCATAAGTACCTCCTTGCGCTGGTGAAGCAGGATAACAGCAGTCCAGGAGTTAACGACGAAGGGCAGGCGCGAGAGGACATCGCGCCTGCAATGAGAGGAAGATACCAGGCAATGAACGGAAAGGCCAGAGGTTGCTCAATAGGCCAAGCTCACCCCTTGTTGGAACCCAGCGGCTCCAATTCACGGGATCCGCCACACATCGCCAGGTGCTTGCCCGTTAGAGCTGAATAACTGAAGCTATCTGACCGTGTCAGCCGATGAAGAAGGCAGCCCGGTCTCGAAAAGCTTCATAATCATCATCAGAGAGCGGGGCAGATGGTAGGCGGATTTCCAAATAGTACCTTTGTCTGTGAGCTTCGGGGTCCCGTCTCGGTATAGGGTGGCGTACCATTCGCCATACTCTGGATCGTAGAAGTGCTGTTGGCACCAGTCGTGCAAATCCAGAAACCGGTCGAACCACACCGAGCTGTCAGTTATGATGGCACAAAGAGCCGCAACATAGAGAGCTTCAGAGTGGACCCACCACACCTTGTCATGCCACATGGCGTCCGTCTCCTTGTGCCAGTCTAGCTGAACAGGTTCTGTGCCGCGGGCATCCAGAAAGGCCACAATGCCGCCGTAGTCGTTATCATAGCCCACCTCGTACATCCACTCAGCGATTGCCAAACAGCGGTCAATAATAGTCTGGTCACCGCGTTTGAGACCTACGTGGAGGCAGAACCACATCGACTCCAATGCATGACCGGGATTGATTAGCTGCCCTTCGGGCTCCATAACTATACTGCCATCTCGCCCCACCGACTCGAAGAGAAGCTGGCGATCGTCCCGGGCAAAAACGTACAGAATCTCCTGCAAACAGCGATCAATCAAGGCGCGGGTGCGCTCCTGGCCGAGAATCTGACTGGCAATATCGGCAACTTGGACCGAGATCATGCAGAGGCCGTGGCGCTTGTACTTCGGACTCCAGGTGCCGTGGAAGATGTCTTTGAACTCGGGGTCGTAGACGTTCCTCTCCATCACCCGGTAAGTCTGGTCAATGAGGTCTCGGTCCTGGTCGCTGCCGCTGGCTAGTGCGTATTCGCAGAGTCCGGACAGAACAAAATGGTCAGTGTAAATGGAGATAGTGCTCTGCTTAACTTGCCTGCCGGTACGAT
>JALGTD010000153.1 GCA_029821515.1 Candidatus Zipacnadia bacterium
CGCTTTTGGGGTATCAATGTTGCCAAGGATGCTGTTTTTCAATCTCACGCCACCATTGAGGCAATGACTGACCTGTTCGCCAGAGCTGGTTTCAATCTGGTGAGGCTGCACCACATTGACGACATCGGCGGGCTGCTGCCGCGCGCGCGCGCCGGCCAGCCGCAGCGCATTGCGCCTGACAAGCTCGATGCAGTTGACTACTGGATCGCTGCGCTGGGAGAGCGGGGAATTTGGGTCTATCTGGATCTGCTGGACTATCGCACCTTCTGGGAAGAAGAGGGGGTAGCCAACGGCAGCTTGCTGGGGCGTGGAGCCAAGCCCTATGCTCTATTCTCTGACCGGCTTATTGAGTTGCAAATCGAATATGCTCGCCAGTTGCTGGTAGAGCACACAAATCCGTACACGGGCTTGAGTTACGCTGAAGATCCCACTGTTGTGCTGGTTGAGCTGTGCGATGAGAACGGGCTGCTGGCCAAGGAGGACGAGTGGCGGCGGATAATGCCGCCCTATCGCCGCGAGCTTATCCTACGGTGGAATGGCTGGTTGCAGGACAAATATGGTACCACTGAGCAGCTTGCCGGTGCTTGGCGCAGTGAAGATTGCCCCGAGCCGCTGGCTGGCTTTGAGAGTCTGGCGGCTGGTACGGTCAGTCTGCCGGGTGTGGCGCTCGCCGCCCTTATGAGCAGTAGTCGCAAGGCTGATGCGCGACGGTTTGCGGCGCGAGTGCATCGCGAATATTTTCAGCATATGTGCCAGGCCCTGCGCAGGATGGGCGTAAAGGTGCCGATAAGCGCAGTGACCGACTTTGAGTATCCGGCCGACCTTTTTGCGGTTGCATCGGAGCTGGATTTTGTGGCCGCAAATTACTACTTCGCCCATCCCTTGTTCAAGCCAGATCGTCCCAGCGATGTGCTGGCCTATTTTGAGTCGGGCAATCCCCTGGTGGCGCACGGGCCAGATACGGCCCGACGGCGGCTGTGCGGGCCGCGAGTGGCGGGCAAGCCGCTGGTAATTCGCGAGTGGAATATCTGCTGGCCCAATCAGTACCGGGCCGAGGGCCTTCTGCAGGCGGCGCGCTGTGCGGCTGAGCAGGATGTTGATGGGATGATTCTCTTTTCCTACGGTTGTCAGCAGGATTCAGGCAAGCTTTCGTACTTTGATCTGTCGGCTGATCCCGCCCGCTGGGGGCTGGCCGCGCTTGCCGGGGAAATGTTTCGCACTGCAAATATCAAGCACAATTCAACAGTCTGCGTGGTCTTCAGCGAGGCTGATCTGTGGCACAGCGGTGACGGGACGCTGGTTGATGAGGTCTATGATTTGTCCGCCGGCGCCTGCATAGTCAACTGGCTTCCTGGCTGCCCGCAGGTGGCCGCAGACCGCGTCTATCTGCGGCCTGATGCTCGGGAACGGGGGGCTAGGATCCTGGCTCAGGTTGCCTCAGGTGTCCGCCCGCAAGTTATTGATCATCTTCCCGATCAAATCCCCGTCCCCCGTTTGTACAGTCAGTTTGCCTTCATTAGCGGGCAGGAAACCGGGAGTGACTTGGCGAAAGCTGGTGGTGAGCACGGGATACTGTCGGTAGGCTCAGGCCAGTTGGACGGTACGCTTGCCTGGTGTAGTCTGGACGGGATGCCAGCGGAGTCGGCGCAGGCGTGGGTCTTAAAGCACGTCGGGCGCTGTCGCAATACCGGCCAGCGCAGCCGCCGACACTTCGTGAATGCCAGCAGCAGCATCTATGCACTGCTGGAAGGCGGAATAGCGTCTGTACTGACCGGAGGTCGGCGCACCCAGCAGCCGTTGTCAGTGGCCGTTGCTGGCGAAGATGTGCTAACCATCTATCAAAGTGGCGGGGTGTGGGAGCTGGTGCGCGACGGCGGGGAGTGGTTCTTTTATTCTGATGTGCCGGGAGTGAGACTGGAGATTCCAACACTGCCACAGTGGGTAGAGGTGACGACATTCACTGAGCTGACGCAGGAAACGAGCATAGTGACTCAGCCGCTGACCTACCCGCAGGAGGCACTGCTGGTCAGGGTTTGTGCGGGGCGCAGCGAAGGATAACTATGGCAGCCACTGCAACAAGAGGGGCAGGGGAAAGCGATGACACCGAATAGCGACGGCAGCCAGATATCAATCTTTGATTGTGTAAGCCCGCTGGATTTTCGATATTATGGCCAGGATGAGCAACTCAAGGAGCAACTGGCCCCGTATATGAGCGAACGGGGGCGAGTCAGGTCAGAAGCGCTGGTCGAGGCTGCGGCGGTTCAGGCGTTGGCTGATCTGGGAGTCTGCTCGCAGCAGATTGCGCAGGAAGTCCGTGAGGCCGCTGAGCGGGTGGCTCCCGAGGTAGTTGCTGAAGAGGAGCGACGCATTCATCACAATATCCGGGCGCTGGTCAACGTGATGCGCGCTGAGGTAAGCCCGGAGGCCCGGCCCTATATCCATCTGTGCCTGACCAGCTTTGATGTCATTGATACCGCTATGGCCTGGCGCTTCAAGACGGTAACGCATAAGGTTGTTATCCCGTGGCTGCTGGACCTGGAGCAAGTTCTTATCAATCTGGCGCGCCGCGAGAAGGATACCCTGCAGATCGGTCGGACCCACGGCCAGCACGCAGAGCCGATAACCTTTGGCTTTGCAGTGGCCGAGTATGTCAGCCGTCTGGGTGGCCGCATTGAGGCGGTGCGGGCCGCCGCCGATAACCTGCGCGGGAAGGTCAGTGGCGCTGTTGGTGCTTACAACGCCAGCAGTCTACTGCTAGACGATCCCCAGCAGTTTGAGCGGGAGGTACTCGATCAGTTGGATCTGGCCGCTTCGCCATACTCCACGCAGATTGTCGAAGCCGAGTTTCTGACCGACTACATTCACGTGCTTATCTCCACGTTCGGCGTTCTGGCCAATCTGGCCGATGATATGCGCCATCTGCAGCGCACCGAGATCGCCGAGGTGGGCGAGGCCTTCGAGAGTGAGCAGGTTGGCTCTTCGACGATGCCGCAGAAGCGCAACCCGTGGAATCTTGAGAATGTCAAGAGTATGTGGAAGGCGTTCGCCCCCCGCATGCAGACAGTCTATGCCGACCAGCTCTCCGAGCATCAACGTGATCTGACCAATTCGGCCTCGGGGAGGTTCCTGCCGGAGATAATCGTGGCACTGGTTTGCACAGTCAAGAGGTTGCATCGGATTATGAGCCGTCTGGTCACTGACAGCGAGCGAATGCAGGAGAACTTCGTGATGACTGCTAAGATGGTCGCGGCTGAGCCAGCCTATATCCTGCTGGCGGCTGCCGGTCATCCTGACGCTCATGAGACGGTTCGCAAGCTCACTCTGGAGGCCCAGAGCACAGATCGGTCGTTTGTTGAGCTGCTGGAGAGTTCGGAGGAGCTGGCCCCATATCTGCAAGAGTTTACCGAGTCGCAGTGGGCGCTGCTGCGTGACTCCAGCCTTTATACCGGGATTGCGGCGCCAAAGACCGTTGAGGTCTGTAAGATGTGGGAGCAAAGACTGGGGCTGGTCTGAACTGGGGTCGAATGACACTTCGTTGGGCGACGGTTGCAGCTTAGGTTGGCCCAGAGCCCCCAAACTTGACAGAAAGGCCGAGAAACGCTATTCTTTGACTGCTATGAGTAAGATGGCAATAGACTACCAAGCCTTAGACAATCTGGATACGGAAGCACTTCTTGAGTTTGAAGAAGAACTTAAGCGCAAGATAGCTCGCGAAGCCCGGGAGGACAGCAACTCTGGCAAGAAGAGCCGGGGTAGACAGCGGTATGGTTAGTTGGCGATCGTCAGTGGCAGTGAGACAGGTGGCGGAGTAGCTCAGTTGGTTAGAGCGCGCGGTTCATACCCGCGTCGTCGGGGGTTCGAATCCCTCCTCCGCTACCAGTTGTTGTTCATAATCCAGTTTTTGACTGATACCACGCGCTGCTGATTACCGGCTAGGTGGGTGCGTGGGGTATATTAGTTGTCTTTGCGCTGGGGTATGATGGCAGGGAGCCCCGAAGTATGAATGGCATATCCGACGAGGACCTGCGCTGGCTGCTTGAATTTGTTGAGGAGGAAGAGCTGGCCGAAATCGAGGTGCATATAGGGGAGTCAGAGGTCATCGTAAGAACTTCTGAGGCTCTCGCTTCAAGCTCCCTGCGGTCCCAAGCCCCAGAGGACCAGGCCCAGTACGGTCCGGAGTTGGATGAGCATCACATTCCTGTACTTTCCCCGCTCGCGGGTGTTTTCTACCGCGGGCCCTCTCAGGAAGTTGATCCTTTTGTGGCCCCCGGCGATGAAGTGATCTACGGTGACACTGTCGGCCTGATTGAGGCAATGAAGCTGTTCAACGAAGTTCCCGCACCCGCCACGGGTGTTATTGGCACTATCTTGGCAGAAGATGGCCAGCAAGTTGCAGCAGATGAAGTGTTAATGATTATCGAGACTTAGTTAGATGGCACAGTGGGGTGGCTAAGCGCTGGAGTCAGGTGAGGTTCAGATGCGCGACGGAATCATACAAATTGGGATATTGGGAGCTGGAGTGGTCGGAGGCGGGCTGTATCGCATACTGCAGGAGAACGCTGACCACATCCGCCGTGCGGCAGAG
>JALGTD010000154.1 GCA_029821515.1 Candidatus Zipacnadia bacterium
GATGGCGGCACCTGGTAGCTCTGGCCCGCGTCGTCGAGTGTCCCCACGCGCAGGTAAGCATCGGGAGTAGCGGTGATGGTCAGACTCCCGCTGCAAATATCAATAAGCGCCGGGCTACCTTCGGCCACCGGCACCTTCCGCCCGCAGTAGGCTACCATTATCTCCTCAACATAGCGGCTCAGCGGCTGCTGGCAAGTTTCCGGTGAGTCGTCGCGCCAGTCACCGTCGCGCTGATAGATAGCACCGTGGCCCTTGGGGGCAATGAAGCTCCAGTGCCCGTCGGGCGCCGTCTCGATGGGTGCCAGGACATTCGCCCCGCACACATAGGTCTCCAAAGAGGGCGACCAGACCAGTTCGTTATATTCTTCGCTATCCCAGAATGTTGTCAGGCCATCTTCGTTGGTCTGCAGCGTCACCTCCAGGCTGACGTTGGCACTCTCCTGGGCCACGCCGTCGTGACGAATCTCGCCCTCCAGCCGGTAGCCCATCACGAACTCTTCCTCAAAGGGGGCGGTGGTAAACTCGGCTGACTGAATCCGTTGGCCCCAATACTCGTCTGCCACCATCAGCGTGTAGCGGCCTTGAAGCTCGCCGCTGTCGCTCAGCTCCTCCACCAGATAGAGCCACACTCCGTTCAGCGTCACATCGGGCTGGCGGGCGCGGTAGACATTCGCCTCGATTATGCCATCGGGCGTCTCAAACTCGGCTGACCCGCCGGCGACCAATTTGCGGTCAACAGCTATGCCGCGCACCCCGTCCAACTCAATACTCCACAGCGGCCAGTCGGTCTCTTCGCTGGTGGTCAAGTCGTCCAGGCACTGGGCCAGCGTGTCTACCTCCGGCCAGGTGCGCACCGGCTCCTGACGCAGCAGGCTCAGATACCAGGCCAGCAAGCGAACCGTTTTTTGCTTGAAGAAGTTATCGTCGCTGGTGCGCTGGGCATCATCGTAATCCAGCGCGTTGGTGCCGTCCGGCCGCCACAGCAGCGCGATGATCATCAGCAATGCATAACTGACCAGCGCTTTATACAGTCCCAGCGGGTAGGGATTGTCACGCGCCGCCGCCTCTTTGCCCCGCACTGCATTTGTAGCTGACTCCAACTGGTCAGCCAGGCCTGGATTGACAAGTGCCATTATTTGGCCTCTGCAATAACTTGCCGGTAGGAGCGACATTATTGTCGCGATTTACGGTGTATGAACGAGCCGGTCAGGACAGGAATGTCCCTCCTACCGATGAGGGATAGCGACTGATAATAAATCTACTGCTATCGAGCTAACTCAATGCTGTATTCGCGATGCCCATCATCCTCCAGCTCGCCTTGCGGACGCGCAGGCTGTGACGGGACAATGGTGGTAGTGCGACTGCCCGGTTGGGTTTTGAAATCTCCTGCAGCGTCCGGCGCCGCGACCGGTCGTGCTACCTCATTGGGTAGCGTTGTCTGGCCGACCGGGATACTGCGCCATGCTCGCGAGGTGGGCAGCACCGGTGACAGCAGCAGGATGCTGCTGCCCAGATGCGCAGGAACCGTCGGCAGCGGAATCGGGTGGCTTCTGGCACCCGATTGACTATTGAGCACAGCTTCCGGGTGCCTTTCCTGCCTCCCGCTTTTCGCCTCCAGTCTCCGCCGTTGCTCGCCCCGGCCTGGCAGCCGGTCGGGCAAGCTGGCGACGGGAGGGTATCGGTCAGCTTGAGGAGCGACCGGCGCCAGGACGCGGGGGAGAGGAGCACCGCGCCTGCCGGGTGGTGCCACGCGTGTGCGTGGCGCGGGCAATATTTGCCCTATCCACCACGGCAGGCGGGGAAAGCTGCGGCTGGCTGGCAAGCGCCGCCTCAGGCCAGCGGCATCTGGCTGTATATATTGGAAAGGCTCATTCATCGTGCATAATCACTCGGAGGCTGCAATTGGCTCCACTGCTGTGCGGATAGCTGTGCCTGCCAGTAGGTCCGCCACAGTTCGGTGCGCCAGGCTGGCTGCTGTGACCAACCGTCCGTGCCCGGCAGCAAGCCGGTATACTCAAACATTTGCAGTTCGTCCAGCACTGCTGCCGTCAGTTTGGCCGCCAGCAGGCGGGTCGAATCGTCAAGCTTATTGCGGGGGGGTGAATGTGTTCGCAGGTGCGGCAGCAGCTCGCCCAGTTGGCTCTGGTCGCGAAAATCGTGCCCCTCGCGAAGCTGCTTAGTAGCTGTTAGCTCTGGCGCTGCGACCAGAAAATCGGTCATGAAGATAGTGAAACCCTGGGCCAGGCGACGGGCGGCGGCTTTCAGATTTTTTTTACTGCCCCCAGCACCTGCTGGCCGGAAGGATCGCGCATATTAACCTGCTCGATCAACTGGTTGAGCCATTGCGCGAGCGCCGGTGGCAAAGTGTCCAGCAACTCCTCAGCGCGAAAATCGTCGGGTCTGTGCCAGGGCACTATCTCACCGTCTTTATTCTTGCGAGGTAGGCAGAAGTCCACCAGGCAGTGGTCGTAATCATAGGCGGTCATCACCGCCAGATCATAGCGCCGCTTGATGCCCTTTACATAGCCGCTGTCGTCTATGTGGTATTCATCGCGGACGCCCCGGCTTTCGCGCTCCAGTTCTTCGTGCTGAGTCAGGGGGCGCAGCTCCACCCAGGGCGACTCATCCCAGCCGGGCACCTCAACGGGCGCCGCGAAGCGATGAGTACAGTCCTCACCGGCAGCGCTGATTATCCAGGCAACAAGCTCGTCTCTTTCACTCACGGTATACCTCCCGGAGAGCTGTTAGCGTGAGATAGTTAGGTCAAGGTTATCGGCGGAGTAAGACCGTCGATGCTGCCCAGCGCCAGGAAGTCAACCTTCTCGACGATGCGCTGGCGATGCGAGCCGGGCAGGCCCAGGTCGTCAGCGGTATGCAGGATGCGGGGCAGTTCGAGCTCGGCAGTTGCTGCATCGCGCTGCAGCGTCACCGTCAGCGCTGCTTCAGTGCCGCTGGCAAAGTCAGCATACACCGCATTGTCCACAAAGTCGCGGCTGAAGGCTCCCCAGCAGCGCACGCCGGCCAGGTTGTAGAGCTGCACTGGCTCGGCAGTAGCTGCCAGGCGCAGGCCCTCGTCAATATCCTCCAGCGCGGTATCCACCACGATGCTCATCTTCTCGCAGTTGATATCCTCGGCCAGAGCACCGCCATCGGTAGCCAGCTCGACTGTCGCCTCCTGAAAGATATAGGGCGCCGCCGTAGGCATATTCGGTGTCGGTACCGTCCCTGATTCCATCCTCAAGCCGGCTACGTCCAGCGTGCAGATGACTGGCTCACCCTTGATGAGGTCAAAGGTGGCCCGTACTACCTTCAGGTCGGTGAGTTTCTTGATCTCCTGGATACAGTCCACCACTGCCGAGGCCCACGGGGCCTGGTTGTAGCTGTCGCGGTCCTGAATCCACGAGAAAAGATTGGCCACTACGCCCGGAATCAGCGGGAAACGCAGGCGGCCTTCGGCCCACTGCCCCGCCGAGAAGTATTTGCTCTGGTAGGCGTTGACATCGGCGAAGTCCAGAGGCACGTAGTTGTGCTGAAACTGCAGGGTATCGGCTTCGCCACGGCCCTGTTCGATGAGCGGCAGCCAGGTATCAGGCTGGACAAAGCTGCCTTTGCTGGACTGCAGGGCAAAGCCGAATGCTCCTTGGTGTGAGAGTGCAACTGGCATATTGGGCACCACCTTACTAATGCGGACGGGTTCGTCCGCTAATGATAGTCGAAAGTTCGCTGCAGCTTGTTCCCGGGGCTGCTGTTAGTCAATAATTGGCTGCAGGCATCGGGCAATCAGCTCGATCTCGGCCACGTCAACGCTCAAGCCCTGTTCAGCCAGGTGCTGTTGCACTGACGGGTCGGGATCAAGCCGAATAATCTGGGCATACCAGCAGGTCCCGCCCAGGTAGATATCACGCGTCAGCAAGTTGAACAGGTCGCCGACCCGCTCCAGAAAAGCTTCATTGCGCCGACTGCCGGCAGCGGGACGCTCCAGGTAGTAGATGCGGAAGTGATAGTCCTGCCGGACGCTCCTGTTAGTTCCTTCACCCATCGGCTGGTCAAGGATAGCCGGTTCCACGACGATGGCGGGCACCTCCAGCGCTGCTGGCTGGGGCATAACCAGGGGCCGCCCCTGACCCACCCAGTGCAGATCATCCAGCAGCGGCTCGGCCAGTCGGACCATCGCATTGTTGGCCACGGTGAACTGGCCGCTTACCGGGGTCGTCAGTTGAATGAAGGTCAGTCCGGACCGCCCGCTGACTTCATAGGTCTCCGCCGCCGTGTCGTCGTCAATTAGTTCCACCTGGTCGCCGACGGAAAACAGCCGGTTGCTGCCTACTGATATTTGGTTGGTCCCAGTGGTGTCTTCCCTGAGCAGGACACTGCTCTGGCACAGCAGGCGAATGGCCCGGGCAATTTCGTTGTAGTGTAGAAGGTTGTCCATTTCTTATCCTTTGCAATATCTGGTCAGAGCTCGCGCCGTTGCAGCGCGACTTTGATATGGTGACCGGCGCCGGCTTCATCCAGCACACCCAGGACGGTATAGCTGGTCACCGCCTCCACGCCCCGCAGATGTATGCGGCTGCCGGCCTCAAAGCCGTAGGCGGAAGCTACTACCAGAGTGGTACTTTCTTCCGGGGCTGACTCGGCCAGAGTGGTGGCGACGTTTACCTGCGCGAGCCGGTCGTTAGCGGCCAGCTCGGTGGGCGTCATATAGGCGACCGCCGTGGCTTGGGGAAAGCGCCCCAACAGCGAGCGGTCCAGGTCAGCGCTGGTCGGGCGCAGGCGCATAGCCACCTCTGCTTGCAGCAGCTCGTAGGTGGGATTAGCCACCTGCAGGTCGCTTTCCACCGCAACCTGCGGCCGGCTTAGGTTGGCAGTAGCATTTAGCAATTCTTCAAAGCTGCGATCAGTCATTTCTGAGCTCCCTGGTCACTGCACAAGGTTAGTTAGACGACGGCCATCCCTATGTTGCGGTAGGGGTGAAGTGCTTCGTGGGCCTCTTCAGCCAGCCGTTCGATGACCGCGCCGTACTTGCCCTCGCGGGCATAGCGCACCGAATAGTCACCGATACGCACCGCAGCAGTCTGGCTGGTCTCGCCGGCTGCCTCAGCGAGGATCTGCGCGGCGATGAGCTTGGCCTGGGCCATACTTACCTCCGCCGGCACCTGTCCGTAGCCCCAATCCACCAGTAGTTCAATATTCTGTAGCCCGGCGGGAAAAATAGCGCCGATACTGGCCGAGGGCTTCAGCCGGATCTCCCCGATCTGGGGATAGAGCACGTAGTCGTCGGCGGGCACCTGATGACCGGGAATATTGATCTGGTAGACCTGGGCCAATGGTACAATTCCCAGTGATGCCAGGGCCAGTCGGTCAGTGCCGGGGCCGTCTACGGTGAGCTGTTCGTCAGCGTGCCACCAGAAGTCGTGACCGGCGATGCGGTCAACTGCTTGAGTGGTCATAGCCAGCAGGGCCTGGATACGGTCATCCACATCCTGGCTCTCGCCGAGCCGAGACAGGTCATAGCCGGCCAGTAGCGCCCGCACCTGTTCGATGGTACAGTAAGAACTGATACTACCCGTACTGAATACTGCGTAGGCTACCATTCTTCGGACCACACTCCTTCAGCGCTGCGTACCCGCACCTTCCAGAAATAAGTCTGGTAGTCGGCCAGCGCCTGCCCTTGATAGGTGGCGGTTGTCTCGCTACCGAGCACCACACCGCTGTCCCACAGGTCCCCGATGCCGTCGTCCAGTTGTTCTTGGCTGCTGGCGACGATTATCTGGTACGCGCTTTGCGGGCTGCCCTGCAGATGCTGATAAGTCCACGAGAAGGTCGGGGTGGAATCTACGACATTGGCGGGATTAGTCTCGCCTTCGACTTGCAGTTCAGCCGCTGACGGGTACTGGACAACCTTGGCCTTGATCTCCCAGGCAAATAGCTGGGGTGATTCATCAGTGGATAGGGGCCGAGTCAGGTGGATACGTAGGCGCAAATAGTCGTCAGTCAGCTCGCTAAGCGAGGCGCTCTGCCAGGTAATGGGTTGTTCTATCCCTGAAGCCAGCATGTCACAGTCCTGCTTACCGTAGCCAGCCAACGGCTGTTCATTTTCCGGATCCCAGACCTCCACCTGCAGGTTGCCGTCGTTCAGCTCCAGGTTGAAATACAGCTCGCCCCAACCCTCATCAGGCTTTTCCAAGATGGGTGTCTCCAGGTAGGCGCTGATCTCTCCATCTGAGATGCTATACCACGTCTCACCGTTGTAACGACACCAGGCAAAGTTGCAGGTGCCCGACCAGTCTACCAGGTAGTAGTAGATGCGCTTGTCGCCCAGGCGGAAAGGCCGCCCCGGCGTCACGCGCGTGGCCTCGCCGGGCAGCTCGCCCTGGGGGATGAAGGCGTCCAGCCACGCACTGGAGGGCCACATTTCCTGGAAATGGATGCCATCTTCGGATGTGAACAGCCCGACGCCCTGGGTGAAGCCACCACCTCCACTCCCTTCGATCAACAGACCGATGCAGTCTTCCTGGCCCAGTATGTCACCGTTTATGCCATGGGCATCGGGAGCTGGCAGTGGTGATATTTCGCGATTGTACGGTTGGGGAACCAGCGATTTGATGTCGGCGCCGGCGAAGCCCACGATAGGCCGACGGCTATCGTTCCAGGTCGTACCATTGTGCATTATGGTCTTAGCGCTCAAAAAGGCCATATATTGCTTTTCGGTTGTCTGTGCGTAGGGATTGTGCAGTATCGGTCCATAGATGTGAGCGTTGCCCCACGGCGAGTAGCCGTTACCCCAGGGCTGAAGAATCTCAGTTCCCTTGCCGCCCTTGGTGATGATCTCACCGGCGAACTGGGAGGGATGGTCGAAAGACCAGCGGTCGGGGGCACCATGCAGAGCATACATCCCTGTCTCATCGGCAACGTCAGTGTTTCCTGTATAGATAAGCGACCAGGTGCCGTCGAACGACGGAATTATGCGGCTGGGGTGAACATCTATTCGCCGCGAGTCGGATTCCCGCTCGCAGCGTAGTGTCGCGACATCCAGGAAGGGGTTGGACTTGCCGGTCGGCGCTGGCTCGTCGCTCCAACTGATACGCCCGGTCTGCTCGTCCCAACTGCCCTGGATATAGCCCAGACGGGTGACCCCGCTGCCGTCAACGGCCTCCAGGGCGCAAGTTATTACTTCCGCTTCGGCATCGTAGCTTACTGGTATGGGAAAGCTGGTGAAGTCAGGGGAGCTGGTCCGCCAGGTGCCGGGTTCATATAGGTCAGCGGTGACCGCGTCATAATCAGTGATCTTGGTGGGACGCTGCTTGTTGAAGGCCAGGTTCTGTTGCCGCCACACCTTGACAGAGTCGCCGGCGGTGCCGCCGGCGCTGCGGGTCAGCACCATGAAGTTGTCGGCCAGTGCTGGCCCGATATTGCGACCGTCGCGCCGCAGTATTTGATAAGTCTGGGGGCCACCAATCTCTATCTTCTCCAGCCAGATCTCCAGGTTGGTGCCGCCGGGTTGGTCGTAATAGCCATCATCCCAATAATACATACCATAGAGGGCTCCCCGCCCCGAAGTTGGGGAGGGAACTCCCGGCATCACCACAGTGCGTCCCTTCTCATAGCGAAGGGTTGATAAGCCGGCGGCCTCGGCTTGCTGCCACTCAAGCAGGACAAAGTGATGGTCTTGGGCCCCGTGCCGTGCCCACAAGCTGGCTTCTATCCAGTATTCACGGAAACTTCTTCCCCCGTCCTGGCCCATGATTCGCGAAAACGGATTTACTGTCGCTATGCTGCCGGCACTGGGTGTCCCGGGCAAAGCCGTCTCCACGGTTAGGAACTTGGTGGTGTTGTCCCAATCTGTGACGTAGAGCTGTCTTCCGGTGCAGTTGCCGTCAATGAATGTCAGCAACGCACCGTTCCAATAGTCATCGGCCAGATCGGGCAGATCGGTCTTGAAGCTAGTGGTTGAATTACCTGCATCATTGACTACGGAAAATGTCCGTCCACTGCCCCAATCATAGACCCCCTCGCCGGGGAAGGGATAGTGGACATAAACTTTATATCGTGCCCTTCCAGACGCAGTTTGCTGTAGTTGGACTCGTTGGTATCAGTGGTGTGGTCACGATGGTTCTGATCCTGGATGATAAGGTTACATAGCGAATTTAGGGGCAACCGATCATCGTCACTGTCGTCGTGACGCGGAGTGCCCAATGGGTATATAGCAGTGCCCAGAGTTCGAATACCCATATCGCGCAGGCAAAAGCGGTCAGCACTGGCCCCATCGTCTTGAGCCCAATTGCCTTCGCCCTCGGCAATATCTGCGTCCAGGCCACTGTCAAAGTTCAGCAGGAAAGTCAGATTACCGCTGCCCTCTTCGGGCTGGAAAACGTGGGTCTGGTGACCCTGCTGATACAGCGCCGAAATCTGGACTTCGCTCATCACATCGTCCCAGAAGCCCAACATATAGTATTCCTGGTTGGCACAGTACCGTATCCAATACGGTGCACTGGGCCAGTCGGCAACGTAGTCAGGACCCAGATAGATGCCGCTGGGGCTGCCCCCGGGTGCAGGTACACCGGTCACGGGATCGTGGGTGGCAACAGCATCATTGTAATATGCCCGGATCTCGCCGCTGGCGAAGTCCCATGTTAGTACGTGAAACTCCAGCTTGTTGCGGTCTTCTTGAGGGATGTTGTTGTCGATGGAACCAGCGTAGTACAGCGTTCCACCGCTGGCCACCTGGATGGCCCGGCCCCGGGAGCTGACATAGTTGTTGGCATCCACCCATATGCGCCATAAGTACTGTTCATCGCGCCAATTGTAGTTGTTGGGCGTACGGGTCCAATAGGCCAATGTGCCCTTGCCAGTGGCAGATATGTCTACATTCCCGGGAGCCGGCCAGTACAGACCGGCGCCTCTGATGTCTATCCACAGATATCGCTTG
>JALGTD010000155.1 GCA_029821515.1 Candidatus Zipacnadia bacterium
TCAGTAGCCGGGATATATAAGTGGCATTTGTGTCGTCTATTTCTCCAAACAGTAGCTCGGTTCCGATGGAGACGATTTCGGCTTTCAAAGAGTGTCCCAATCCTCAATTGAAGCTCGCTGATCGCCTGCCGTGTCAGAACCTCAGCTAGTGACGACGGTTATCAATCCGGGAGGAGACTTTCCTCGGATTGCCGGTCATCATTGCCTTGTCTGTTGCCCTCAAGCTGATCCAACTGCGCCGGTTCAAGTGAGAATGCCACCAGGCGGTTGGAATCCTCCGCCGGGATGCTGCTTTTCTGGTCTTCCGCTGCACAGTCATACGCCATATGGCCGGTCAATTGCATCCGCATTATCATTTCGCGTGGCATATTACAACATCTCTCCTGCCACTCAGTCTTGGCTTGGGGACGACAACAGTGCTGACACGTCAGGCGACAGTTTATCGTTTAGCGAACTCCGAAGTGTTAACGGTATGTCCAATCGGGCTAGATCATCCTACTAAGTTCATCTTGCATTATACTCCACACCAAAGTTGCTGTCAATATCAGCAGTGGTCAGCCCCGCCCTGGGCCTGCCATAAGTACCTCTCGCCGTTGCCGAACCGCTGGTCGTCTGCTATAATGGCGCCTGTGACTTGTCGCTCGTCTAACACCAATCAGCCCCATTCACGCTCAAGTTCCGTGGAAATTGCCGTGCAGGTGCTTCCCGAGGCTGCCGACTTGCCCCTGCCCGCCTACCAGACAGGGCAGTCGGCGGGAATGGACCTGCGCGCGGCAATTCCCGGTGCTGAACAGCTCATTCTCCAGCCCGGCCAGCGAGCGCTGGTGAGCACCGGTCTGCGCATTGCCCTGCCGCCCGGAGTGGAGGCTCAAGTTCGCCCGCGCAGCGGCCTGGCTGTCAAGCACGGGGTAACCGTGGTCAATGCCCCCGGCACGATTGATGCCGACTACCGGGGAACCGTCAAAGTCGGCCTGATAAACCTGGGCGAAGAGCCCTTTGCAATTACCCATGGCCAGCGCATTGCTCAGATGGTCATTGCCCCGATCGTCCGCGGGGAGTGGAAAGTAGTGGCGCGGCTTCCCGAAACTGCCCGTGGCAGGGGCGGCTTCGGATCCACCGGGCAATAATCATCTGCATTGAGGACGTACCAACCTGTGCCCCTGACTGAACGGGAAAACTACCTACGCAATGTGACCTTGACTGGGCCGCAGTGGATGCCCTGTACGGTGGTCATCTCGGGAGCGTCCTGGGACCAACTGCGCGAAGAGGTGGAGGAAGTACTGGTGCGTCACCCAATGCTGTTCCCCGATTTTCTGCCCGGGCAGCGCGACTACGACAACTGGGATTTCGGTCCTGCCCAACGGGCTGGCGAGGTCTTCACTGATGCGTGGGGTTGTCAATGGAAAAGCTCCATTGATGGCATTGAGGGGGTAGTCATTAGCTCTCCATTGTCTGATTGGAAAGCGCTGGATGACTACGAGCCTCCCAATCCGATGGTAGAGGGCGACCGGGGCCCCGTAGACTGGGTCGAGATTCACCAGAGCATTCGCGAGGCGAAGAGAAAAGGTGAGCTGACAACAGGGGGATTGGTTCATGGCCATCTGTTTATGCGGCTGGCTTACCTGCGGGGTTTCGAGAACCTGATGTTGGATATGGCGACCGACGAACCCCGTCTCTACCAGCTCATAGACGTAATAGTGGCGCACAGCCTGGTCATTATTGCCCAGTATCTGGAGGCGGGAGTCGACGTGATGTCGCTGCCGGAGGATCTGGGCATGCAGCAGTCCTCGGTGATGGGTCCGAGAATGTTTGAAAAGTGGATCGCTCCGGCCTACCGAAGGCTCATTGAGCCGTGCCACAAGGCTGGGACGCTGGTCTATATGCACAGTGATGGCTACATTATGGACATAATGGATGAGCTTTTGGCATGCGGCGTGGACATCATCAATCCCCAGGATCTGGTTAACGGGATTGACGCGCTTAGCGACAGCCTCAAAGGTCGTGTGTGTATAGACCTGGATATAGATCGCCAGAAGATCGTACCATATGGCACGCGCCAGGAGATTCAGAATCTGATAGAAGAGGAAGTCAGGAAGCTGGGGTCACCCCGGGGCGGCTTAATGCTGATAGTGGGAATCTATCCACCTACACCGCCCCAGAATATCGATGCCATCTGCGACGCTATGGAACAGTTCCGTACCTATTGGTTCGACGGCCGCGGATGCTAAGACCGCCGGCAACGGCTCACACGAGTTTGCGTGAATATGACCGTTAAATGGATTCGCCGCATTGTACAATTGGCAGCACTGTTTTTGTTTGGGTGGCTGCTTTATCAGTCGCGGTGGGTGCCAGCCGGTGGTATCGCGCCGCCGACGTTCTTGCGACTCGATTCGTTGGTCACCCTGACCACCCTACTTTCCCGAGGGCCGGTGGTACTCAAGTATCTTCTGCCCGGGATTGTATTGCTGGTTCTTACGGCAGTTTTTGGTCGCTTTTTTTGCGGATGGCTCTGCCCACTGGGCACCTGTATTGACATTTCTGATAGCATCTTTTTCCGGCGTCGTGGGGGCCAGCGGCCCGCGCAGACACGGCCACGGTGGAAATACTATATCCTCGCAGTAGTGCTGGTCGCTGCCCTGTTGGGGACGCAGATTGCCTGGCTGCTGGACCCCATCCCGCTGCTGACCCGTACCGCTGCTACCGTTGTCTATCCCCTGGGCCTGGGCGCTTACAACTTGTTTATCAATCAGGCTGGCCCACTTTTGCGCCACTTTGGCATCTATCTGTATCCAGCGCAGGTTCACCACTTCTCTCTGGAGATTCCGGTCGGGGTTATGTTCCTGATAGTACTGGGGATGAGCTTCTTTGCGCGGCGGATGTGGTGTCGCAGTTTCTGTCCCCTGGGCGCGCTGCTGGCGCTTGTCGGCCGTTTTGGCATCTGGAAGCGATATGTCACCGAGCGATGTACGGGCTGCGGGCTGTGCTCGCGGGCCTGCAAGATGGGCGCTATTCCCGCCGACCGGTGCAGCCAGACAGATACCGCTGAGTGCATTCTGTGTTACGACTGCACGGTCTGCCCGCGGCCTGGGGCAATGCAGATTGGGCTGCATCTGAAAATGTCCGGGGGTGCCAATCCGGCTACCGACACCAGCCGACGGGCCTTTGTGGGTGCGCTGGGGGCTGGGCTGGCGTACGGCTTACTGGTCAGACTTGGGCTGCGCCGCGCGCAGGTCCATCCCAAGCTCATTAGGCCGCCGGGGGCCAATGTCCGGGACGCCGATGGCAGCTTGCGGCGGATGACTGAAGAAGAATTCCGCGAGTTGTGTACGCGCTGTGGCAACTGCATGCGGGCCTGTCCGACCGGCGGCTTGCAGCCGGCAATAACGCAGGCGGGGCTGGATGGCGCCTTCACTCCGGTGCTGGTGCCGGCGATTGGCTTCTGTGAACAGCAGTGTAACGTATGCAGTCAGGTATGTCCCACGGGCGCTCTGCGCCCCCATACTATTGAGCAGAAGTCGCAGATCAAGCTGGGCCTGGTCGCCATTGACCGTGACAGATGCCTGTCGTGGCAGAAGGGCAATGACTACCTGCTGTGTCTGGTGTGCGTGGAGCACTGCTCGTACCAGGCTGTGGTTGCTCGCGAGGACGAAGGTCAGATGCGGCCATTTGTGTTGCCTGAGGTGTGCGTGGGCTGCGGTCAATGTGAGCATGGCTGCCCGGTCGGCGAACCAGCCGGAACGCCATCGGCTATCACGGTGTCACGGCTGCCGTCCGCATAGCTACCGTACGCCGCCCTGACTTCATTCCTCGGTGAAGAGTTGTTGCTGGGACTCTGTTGTCTGCTCGCTGTGCCGCTGCTGCTCGTGGAAATAGAGGGCCGTGACCAGCCCTGCGACTTGCTCGGGGCCGGAAATCGGCCGGGCGCCTTCCGCGAGTAGTTTGCGGTTGCCGGTGCGTTTGGCAGTGACTTGAGGCCAGTCCACGGTGCAAACTAATCGTCCCTGGCGCCGGGCGGCCTTAACAGTTTCCATCGAGCCGCCCGACTCGCCAGACTCAACCACAATGACGGCCCCCGACAGACCGCTTTGCAGACGATTGCGGGCCATCAGCCGACCCACCGAGGGTTCAGCGGTGGGCGGTTGTTCGGAGATGATGGCACCGTGCTCGGCAATCTCGCGGGCTAGCGCCAGATTGCTGTGGGGATGAACAACCAGGATGCCGGAGCCAAGCACTGCTATTGTCCGGCCGCCGCCGCTCAGCGCGCCTTCGTGCCCTCCAGTATCGCATCCCAGCGCCAGCCCGCCGACCACCGTGATATCCTGCTCAGCCAGGGCCGCACCCAGATTTCGGGTCATCTGGAAGCCCTCTTCGCTGGGACTGCGCGTGCCGACAATGGCTACGGCCGGCTCGTCAACCGGCAGAAGGCGACCAGCGACACAGAGCACAGGCGGCAGATTGTTAATGGTACGCAGGCTCTCGGGATACTCCGACTCAAAGTCGCAGATGACCTGAATGTTCTGGTCTCTGAGCTCGTCGAGCTGTTCTTCGAC
>JALGTD010000156.1 GCA_029821515.1 Candidatus Zipacnadia bacterium
GGCGTGACCGTACAACAATCACAAGATAGGATTTCGGATGCCGTTTGTAGCCAGTTCGGACGAGGTTGATCAAACCTCGCCCGCTCTGAGAGAGTAACAAGCCTTGAAACTGCGGCTTTCGGCAATGATCTCGTCGGCCCTCGCCGGACATCTGTGATAGGGAATAGCAACTATCACTGGCGCGCCGCCACGAAGCCTACGTAACATCAGTTGTCGTTGAAACCGTGAGTACGGAGACCTCCCGAGTCGAGACCCGACGACAAGGCCAAACGTCAGACCACATAACCCATGTCCTATTATGTTGCCTGTATGCGGGCCTTGGCGCAGACAGTCGCCATGAATTCCTCAAACGGCTGCGGGCCCAGATCGCCCTCCTGGCGGCTGCGCACCGCCACCTGTCCCGACTCCTGCTCCCGGTCGCCGACTACCAGCATATACGGTATCTTCATCAGCTCGGCGTCGCGGATTTTGGCTTGCAAGGTGGCTGACTCGCCGTCAACTTCCACGCGCAGGTCTTCTTCGCGTAACTTCTTGGCAATCTCGTCAGCGTAGGTAACATTGCGGTCGGTGATCGGCAGGATACGAATCTGCACGGGAGCCAGCCAGAGCGGGAAATCGCCGGCGCAGTTCTCAATCAGCGCGCCCAGGAAGCGCTCAATACCGGCTAACACTACCCGGTGTACCATAACTGGGCGATGCTCCTGGCCGTCGGGGCCGACGTAGGTGATATCGAAGCGCTCAGGCATATTGAAGTCGCACTGGATAGTAGGCCCGTCCCACAGTCGCCCCAGCGCGTCTTTGATGGCGATATCAATCTTCGGCCCATAGAAGGCCCCCTCTTTGGGAGCTATCTGATAGTCCATATTGCACTCTTCGAGGGCAGCGGCCAGAGCTTCGATGCCCTGCTCCCACATCTCATCAGTCCCCATGGCCTTGTCCGGTTTGGTGGCGAGGAGTACCTCATACTCATCGAAGCCGAATGTACTGAGCATATCCTGGGCGAATTCGATGACTCCGACAATTTCGTCGGTGAGCTGCTCTGGCGTGCAAAAGATGTGGGCGTCATCCTGGGTAAAGCCGCGCACGCGCAGCAGACCGTGTAGTACGCCACTGCGTTCGTGGCGATAGACTGTACCCAGCTCGAAGTAGCGAATGGGCAGATCGCGATATGAACGGGTCTCGGAGTTGTATATCAGGATATGCCCGGGGCAGTTCATCGGCTTGATGCCGTAGGACTGCCCCTCGACATCAGTGTAGTACATCGGATAGTCCTGCTGAGCGTGCCCCGAGATCTCCCAGATTGTACTCTTGATGAGATGGGGCGTGCGGACAAGCTCGTAGCCGCGCTTGAGGTGCTCTTTAATGGTGAAGTCAGTGACCAGTTGGCGCAGCATCGCCCCGTTAGGATGATAGTAGACCAGCCCGGCTCCAGCCTCCTCGAAGAAGCTGAAAAGCTTCAGCTCCCGGCCCAGCTTGCGATGGTCGCGCGCTTTGGCCTCATCAATGCGTTTCAGGTGGTCGTCGAGCATCTTCTGATCGGGATAGGCCGTCCCGTAGATGCGCTGGAGCATCGGATTCGACTCATCGCCGCGCCAATAGGCGCCAGCCACCGACAGCAGCTTAAAGGCCGTAATATTGCCGGTCGCGGGCAGATGCGGCCCGCGGCACAGATCAACGAAATCGCCGTGTTGATACAGCGAAATATTCTGCTCGCCCTCTTCTACCAGTTCGTCAATCAGTTCAACCTTATAGGCATTGTCCGTTTGCTCAAAATGAGCCCGTGCTTCGGCGGGGGAGACATCCTGGCGCGTGAAGGGAAGATCAGCGGCAATGATCTTGTCCATCTCCGCCTCGATGCGCGTGAGGTCTTCTTCAGTAAACGGCTCGTCAACGGCGAAGTCATAATAGAAGCCATCTGCGATGGCGGGGCCGATGGTGGGCTTGGCCTCCGGAAACAGGCGGACAACCGCATCGGCCATTACATGCGCCGCTGAGTGGCGATATATCTCCAGTCCCTCAGCACTGTCCACTGTGACAATAGCTAACTCAACATCATCGCCAATGGGCGTGGATAGGTCAACGGTCTGACCGTTGATCTGTGCGGCGACAGCATCGCGGGCCAGCGCTGGGCCGATCGTCTCAGCAATCTCCGCAGCCGTGGTACCGGCGGCTACCTGCATTGTAGATTCGTCGGGCAACGTGATGGTGCTCTGTGCCATAATAGCCTCCGCATAGGCTGCAACTTGGGGGAGGGGTTATCCTGACGCCGTGCAGCTTGCCAATCGAGCGACGGGTAGTTCGCCGGACTTATCCAAACAAATGGTGGGCGCTGGAGGACTTGAACCTCCGACCTCCACCGTGTCAAGGTGGCGTTCTCCCTCTGAACTAAGCGCCCACGCAGCAAGAATGATTATAGCACAAGCCCTGGTGAGTGTAAAGCAGTCCCTGGCGACCTTGATGAACACACACATAGAAAAAGGGACCCGGGCAACCGGGTCCCTCTATTTGGCTTTGCGGTTGTAGCTACCTTCAGTACTTAGAAGGGAACTACCACACCGGCGACCAGGAGCTGCACGTCCTCGAAGGCATCTTGGAACTCGCCGTTTTGGCTCGCAGATGACGGTTCCTGACGGGCGTAGGTGAGTGTGACATCTACGCCGTCAGCGACTGTCTTGGTCATCCGGATGCCCCACAGGGTATCGTACAGCGGCTCGCTAGGATCGGCCAGCCACCCCAGATACGGCGCCCACTGGGTATGACCCCAGTTGGAGCTGTTGGCGTCGAGGGTGTAGTACATTGCCTCGAAGGGGGTGCCGCCGATCGTGAAGGCGAGCTGTCCGCCCATAACCTCGACGTTAGGCATCGCCAGCGGATTGCGCAGCCACTTCTCCCAGGGGATCCACGGTTGCCACTTCGTACTACCCCCAATCAGCGCAGTCGAAATGGCCGGCTGATAGTCGTCTCCGTACGATTCCCAGTACGGATGGACGCTGGAGAAGTAGGGATCGAAGCCGGGGTCCAGGTCGGAATAGTATCCGCGCAGGCCCCAGTTTGCTCCGCCCACAATGTCCACCATCGCCATCAAGCCCGTGGGATCGTCGTAGATGCCACCGTTCATTCCCCACATGTTCTCCGTCATCTTGGCATACTCGACGTAGAGGTTGCGGCCACCGAAGAAGCTCAGCCAGAGGTCGGCGCTATAGCCTTCCTCCTTGCCAAAGCCGTCGGCCAGATAGTTGCCGCCAATCGCCCAGCTTGGATTGTCCAAGCTGACACGAGCTGACAGGTAGCCATCGTCCAACCCTGATCCCGCCCACCAGTTCCCATAGGTGGTGTCGGAGAAGATGAGATTCTCGATGGCCTCGATGCCAAAGCTCGAGAAGTCATAGCCTGCACCACCCGCGAAGAACTCCCAGCCCAGCGCACCCCAGTCAAACTGGCCGCGGACGCCCTGCTGGGACATCCGCTCGTTGTTCACCAACAAGCCCAGTCCGTGGCTCTGGAACTGACGACCTACAGTCCAGTCAGCGTTAACAATACCGCTGGTCGGGAACTGCAGGATCGCCTCGTCCAGCCAGACTGTCTCCGCGCGCCGACCATCTACCGCCGGCAGGATGGTCCACTGCGGGATCCGTTGCGCGGGGATAAGTTCCGGCGGAGAGATCATTGTCCAGTACCGCGGATCACTGGTGTCGCGGACCTTCAGCACGATGCGCCCGAACAGGTCGTCAGTGATGTTACCCTCAATGCCGATCTTGGCGGTGAGGTTGTCGAACTCACTGTCCATGTCGAGGCCGCCGTCGATGTGCGGGTAGGCCGCATAGAACGGTGGCTCTCCGGGCGGCTGTGCAACAATTAGCCCGTTGTTCATGCCGAACCCCTCAAAGTCGACGGTGTTGGCCAGACCGATACGATAGTCAATCCAGCCGGTGACTTCGGGACCCTTGGCCTCCTCCAGCGCAGTTACCCGGTCGCCCAGATCCCAGACATCATCTTGCAGATAGTCCAGGTCGTCGCGCAGATCAGCAAGTTCATCGGCGAACTCGTCGGTCAGATCCGCGACGATGCCGCGGATCGCGTCATAATCGACCTCACCGGGCGGTCCTTGCGGACCTGCCGGCCCTTGCGAGCCAGCTGCACCAGCGGGACCTGCTGGACCTGCCGGGCCAGCGACACCTTGCGGGCCGGCTGGGCCGGCCTCGCCGGGCATCGTTTCGATAGCATCCAGCAGGCGACTGATGGCCATGGCGAACTCGTAGCGCGTCATGGCGCGATTGCCGCGGAAGGTGCCATCGGGATAACCAATGATTATCCCCATGTCCACCAACTGCTGGACAGCATCATAGGCCCAGTGGTCGAACGGGACGGTCTGTGCGGGGTTGAGCTGAGCGCACGCCGGAACTGCCAGGAGAACGATCAAACAGGCAGTTACGATATACTTGGTCATATTTATTCTCTCGCATAGTCTCTCAGGAAGCTGCTGCAAAGCAGCGCTTCACTCATACGCCCAAACAGCGAAGTGGCGAGTGGTTCCAGTTTCCT
>JALGTD010000157.1 GCA_029821515.1 Candidatus Zipacnadia bacterium
CAGGATAGCGCCGTCGCCCGGAGCCAGGGCAACCACTGCACCCCGTCTGCCTTCCATTAGCTCGGTGGCCCGCTGTTGGGCCTTGCTATTGATAGTTAATATCACATCCAGGCCCTGCTCTCTGTAGCCGACAGCTCCCCACCAGTCCTGGTAGACGCCGATACCCAGCAGTGCTTCCCGCAGGCCTTTTTGCAGACCGGTCTTCTCATTGTAACCGATGAGATGGCAATAGACCGGGCCTGCCGGGTAGGTGTGTTGCCAACTCTCGTCATCTTTTTCCACCCCCAGGATTAACTCGCCGTCGCGTGTGTAGATCGAGCCGGGCTTGATGCTTTTGGCCCGTTGTTGAGCTTGCTGATTGTAGGGGTGGACCCGCAGGGCCGGCGCTCGCACCACCTGCCAGTAGCCGAAGGCCACCGATATGATCAAAAAACCCCATAGCGCAAGGATTGAGACTTGCCGGATGTTGGTTGTTAGCTTTTTCATCTCACGCTGGAGCCTCCGGCTGAGGCACACAGTCGCGCGAGACCATCAGCAGCAGGCCGACAGCCAGGAAGTTGATGACGATCGAGGTGCCCCCATAGCTGAGGAATGGGGTAGTGATGCCGGTCAGGGGAACCAGGCGCAGCAGTCCGCCCATAATGATCAACGTCTGTAGCGAGAAAACCGTGGCCAAAGCTGCTGCCAGCAGACTGGCAAAACGGTCGTTAGCCTGCCAGGCGAGGCTGTAGCTACGCACTGAAATCATGGCATAAATCATCACAATTCCAATAGCGCCGACAAGGCCCAGATCCTGTCCTATTACAACCAGGATCAGGTCGGTGGCAGCCGCTGGCAGATTGGCTACTGACAGGTGCCCCAGGCCTGCTCCGAAAATCCCTCCCTCACCCAGGCAGAACATTGCCTGCAGGGGCTGATAGCCTACGCCGGTAGGATCGGCCCAGGGGTTGAGCCAACTGCTGATTCTAACGCCCACGTGAGGAAATAACTGATATGCAAGGACCAGGCCCACGACGAAGAGGGCTACCGCTGCTACTCCATACGCTGGCTGGCCGGTTGCCAGGTAAAACATAGTGACAAACAGACCAAAGAAGAGTATGGCAGTTCCCAGGTCGTGTTGTCCCACAAAGATTGCCAGGCAAAAGCCCACGATGAGCAGCACCGGTGCCAGCGACCGCAGCGAGGGAGTCTGGATGCTGATGTGGCCTCTGCCACTGCGACGCAGCATCTGGCGGTAGTCAGCCACATAGCCGGCCAGGAATATCGCCATCAAAACTTTGGCAACTTCACCTGACTGAAAGGTGCCCAGATGTGGAACGGACAGCCACAGGCGCGCGCCGTTGATCTCTTTGCCCCACAGCATCGTAGCTGCCAGCAAAACGATTGCGGATAGGCCGGCCAGGTACTTAAATCGTGCCAGGGAGCGAATATCCTCGATGAAGAAGTAAAGTGCGATCATCAGAAAGATACCGATGATTATGGCGATCAGTTGGTGGGTGGCCAGGTAGGCATCGGTGCGTGTCAGGAAGACTATACTCAGGACGCATAGCAGTCCACACAGCGGCAGCAGTAGGCGATCGCGGGCGCCGTTGACCGCATCCATAAGCAGAACCGCCACCAACAGGGCCCCAGCCGGAGTCAACCCACGCATTGCCCAGATCAGCGGCTTGCCAGTGGCTGCCGTAACTAACACCAGCCCTGCTGCTCCTACCACGGCGCAGGCTATCAACAATATTATTTCTAAGCGCCTGACCTGGCTTATTGGGGATAAACTCCTCTCAGTCGCCAACTGGTCGTTGCTGGCTTATGTGCTTAATGCTTGGTAGCGGAAGGTGGTGCCACCGATGGTAATTTCATCACCGTCGCTTAGGGTGACATCATCCTGAATTCTGACGCCGTTGTGCACGGTTCCGTTCGTAGAATGGTAGTCGCGCAGGATAAAGATATTGTCTTGCCGGACAATCAACGCGTGGGTGGCTGATACGTAGCGGTCCTGCAAGCTGAGGTCGTTATGAGACTTACGACCGATGCTGATTGGCTTACCCAGTGGAAAACTAAGCCCAGGCGACAGATTGGTTGCGGACGTACTGACCACAATCAGGCGAGCCGTGTGCGGCTGGTCGGTAGCTTTCGGCTGTGGGATTTCCGGTCTTTTTTCAGCCGGTGCTGCGGCTTGCTGAGGCGGTGGCGAGTCCGCAGCCGTCCGGGGAGTTTCGGGCTGTGGAGTAGGTTGGTGTGCTCTCGCACCGGCGCGACCCGAGATATGGATAATAAGCAGGCGGAGAGTAACTATGAGAAACAGATATATTAGTGCGACAAACACGTACTTGCCAATTGTCAGCACAAGACCAAATTCCACTGATAGCCACCTGGTGATAAAGCTAAACTGTTCAACTGGGCTGCCTCCCAGCATCAAGAGTATAGCAGAAAGAGCAGGCGATGTCACTATCTGGCCGGTCGTTGGAATGGCGCTCGTTGTACCCAGTGGGTTGCTGACTGGACCGGGTCCGGGGGGTGCCTTCCGTGTCGGCGATATTTATGGTATAATAACAACAGTAGCAAGAGTGTTGCGGATGTTCACCCGCCTAACAACGCAGATCACTTCGGAGAACTCGGAGGGTGAAAGGGATGTCAAAAGGTCAGCGTGATGACCGGCTGAGGCGCGATATAATTGGCATCGGCCTTGTCGCCCTTGGTGCCGTGGTACTGGTCAGCCTCGTCTACGGCCAACAGGGTACCGGTTTCCTTCCCCAAATCGTCTCCCAATGCTTGCTGTTAGCATTTGGGGTCGGTGCCTATCTTACCCCGGTTATTCTGTTGGCGCTTGGCGTACTGTATATGCTGGAGAGCCGCGATCTGGGCGATATGCGCACGGCTATGGGGCTGGGACTGCTATTCTTGATAGTGATCATCCTGTTCCAGTTGTCGATCCCTCTGGAAGACTTCTTTGCGCGGGAGGCTGCCATTAGTGGTGGAGGCTATGTCGGCGCCGCCCTGGGCTGGCTTCTTGTCAAGGTAGTGGGGCAGTGGGGTAGCTATATCATCCTCTTTGCTGTGGGGATTATTACTGTACTGCTGATAACGCGGGTATCAGTCCAGGGTCTGGCCGGTCGCACGGTTTCTATGCTAACCGCGGGCAGTGTCCGCGCCCGCCGCACTGTCAGCCGGAACTTGCCCGGCCGCGACGCGGGCCTGCGGGCTCGAGCCGAAAAGGCGGTGCGGCGTAACAGTTCGGCACGGCGCAGCCTGCGCGGTCCCCGGGTGCAACTGGAAGACGATGAGGTGCCCTCTGACGCGGCTACTGAAGAGGAAGAATCTAGCGGCAGGCGGCGACCGGAAGGATCAAATCCAGGGTTGGTGGCCGAGTCGAAAACTGATGACACCCCCGCCAGCCAGCAGCAGTCAGGAAGACCTCAGTTGCAATTGGTAAGCGAGCCGACTGGCTTCACGCCTCCGCCTCTGACACTTCTGAGCAAAGAGGGTATGGACCTGCAGACCAGTGAGATGCATGCTGAGACCGCCGAGCGCATCATCAAACTGGAGGACACCCTCCAGAGCTTCGGTATCCAGGCCACTGTCCGAGACTATGAGTGTGGGCCAGTGCTGACGCGCTATGAGGTCGAACCGGAGAAGGGCATTCGGGTAAACAAGATCGCGCGGCTCGCTGACGACCTGGCTATGAGCCTGGCGGCGGTGGACGTGCGGGTGGAGGCCCCCATTCCTGGTAAGTCGGCCATCGGCATTGAAGTGCCCAACGAACACCGCTCGGTAGTCAGCCTGCGGGGGCTGATGGAGCTAGAGCTGTTTAAGGATTACGACGGTGCACTGCCGATAGCACTGGGACGCGACATCGCCGGCGGGCCGGTGATAACCGATCTTATGCCTATGCCTCATCTGCTGGTCGCCGGCGCGACGGGAGCGGGTAAGAGCATCTGCCTGCATACAGTAATATTGAGTCTGATAATGACTCACGTGCCCCGGGAATTGAAGCTGATCCTGGTTGACCCGAAGCGAGTGGAATTGACCATATACGACGGCATCCCCCACTTGATGGCGCCGGTGGTCTACAGCGTCAGGGAAGCAGCCGATGTGCTGCACAAGGCCATAATGGAGATGGAAAAGCGCTACGATAAGTTTGCTCTGAAAGGCGTCAGTAACCTGCCCGAATATAACCAATTGGCTCAGATGCCCAAGGAACACGCTGCTGATGAATTCAGACCATTCCCCCGCGTGGTAATCATAATTGACGAACTGGCTGACTTGATGATGCAGGCACGGGCCGAATTCGAGTATTCCATCTGTCGCATAGCCCAGTTGGCCCGCGCGACGGGAATTCATCTGGTCATTGCCACCCAACGGCCAGCAGCCAATATCATTACCGGCAATATCAAGGCCAATATGCCCTCCCGCATCGCCCTGGCGGTGGCTTCAAACGTTGACTCCCGGGTTATCCTGGATACCCAGGGCGCTGAGCGGCTGATCGGCTCGGGTGATATGCTATTTGCGCC
>JALGTD010000158.1 GCA_029821515.1 Candidatus Zipacnadia bacterium
CCCCGCCGACCGGTGTAGCCAGACAAATACCGCTGAGTGTATCCTCTGTTACGACTGTGCGGCCTGCCCGCAACCTGGAGCAATGCAGATTGGGCTGCATCTGAGAATGTCCGGAGGTGCCAATCCGGCTACTGACACCAGCCGCCGGGCCTTTGTGAGTGCCATAGGAGCTGGGCTGGCCTATGGCTTACTGGTCAAACTTGGCCTGCGCCGCGAACAGATTCACCCCAAGCTCATCAGGCCACCGGGCGCTAATGTCCGGGATGCTGACGGCAATCTGCGGCGGATGACCGAGGAAGAATTCCGCGAGCTATGTGTGCGCTGTGGCAACTGCATGCGGGCCTGTCCGACCGGCGGTTTGCAGCCGGCAATAACGCAAGCGGGCCTGGACGGCGCCTTCACTCCGGTGCTGGTGCCGGCAATTGGCTTCTGCGAACAGCAGTGCAATGCCTGCAGTCAGGTATGCCCAACGGGTGCTCTGCGCCCCCACACTATTGAGCAGAAGTCGCAGATCAAGATAGGCCTGGCCGCGATAGATCGCGACAGGTGTCTGTCGTGGCAAAAGGGCGATGAGTATCTGCTATGCCTGGTCTGTGTGGAGCACTGCTCGTACCAGGCTGTGGTTGCTCGCGAGGACGAGGGGCAGATGCGGCCATTTGTGTTGCCTGATGTGTGCGTGGGCTGCGGTCAATGTGAGCATCGCTGCCCGGTCGGCGAACCGGCCGGGGTGCCCTCGGCTATCACTGTTTCGCGTCACCCGCCCCAATAATCTTTCTCGTGAACAGGGCCGCCGTATCAATAGCCCTTCCGACTTTCGCCAACGAAGCATGTCCCGAGGTCAGGCTGCATCTTGGAGCTATAATGAATCGCAATTACGGTTTTCTGTTGGCCGGCTCAGCGATGTTCGGCCTGGGTTTTGGTATCTACGAATTTGCGCTGCCCTATTTTCTTGACGCCCATGGCATCTCGATGGGCCGGATGGGCATCATTTATTCGGCGGCTGCCCTGCTTACGTTTGCTCTATGGGTCTATACAGGTGACCTGTCAGATCGAGTGGGACGCAAGGCTCTGTATGTTGCCTCGCTGGTGACTACCTCTGTCGCAAGTGGATTGACTCCGCTGGCACCGATCTTCGCGGCGCAAATCGCACTTAAGAGCATCCGCGAGGCCGGCGGCAAGGTCTTTGACAGTATGTACCAACTGGCTCTTCACGACGAAGGCCAGTCGCGCTATGTTGACCGTGTCGGCAAAGCCCGGGGCCTGCAGGCGCTGGCCACAGCGGGGGGAGCTTTCGTGGCGGGATGGCTGCTGTTGCAGCAGGCCTATCGGAGCTCATTTGCCGCCTCGGCGCTGGTGCTACTGGTGGCAGCAGTGGTGTTTGTCCTGGGTTACCGGCAGCCGGACAATAAAAGCAGTAAACGCGAACGCTCCCGTCCGTTGCTGGCGCGTATGCTGCCGCTGAATCTGCCTCGTCCCCTGATCATTCTCACCATTTCCGCCTTCATCTTTATGGTCGGCCTAGCCACCAGCCACTGCTTTGTGATGCAGCTTTTCTGGCAGCGTAAGTTTGGCGCCTCCACGGCCGTTGTGGGCACAATACTGATGGTTCATGCCATCAGTATCGGGCTACCGCTGCTCTTCGTCGGCTGGGTGGTCAAGCGGAATTTGAAGCAGATCTACATCGTCTTTGTAATTCTGGAAGGGATTGCTGTGGTGGTAGGGGGACTGGTGCCTGATCTGACAGTTGCGGCGATTATCTGGTTGGCCCACGACCTGTTTGGGGCGGGGGTGTGGATTCCCATCCAGAGCCGACTCATCCAGAAATACTCGCACCCGTCAACCCGGGGGCGTGACGTCACCAGGGTCTTTGCTACCGCCTCGCTGGGCTGGGTCGTCGGTCCATTGATTGCGGGGTCGGTATTCGAGGGATGGTACGGCGGGCCCTTTGTCATCAGCGGCGCGGTGATGATCCTCTCGGCACTGATTCTGTTCGCTTTGCCTGCGGGTGACGATGAGCAGACATCTTAAACCAACCTAGTGGCTCAGATGTCTGGGCACAACGTCTGCCGGACCAGCCCGCTTTCACTCCTCGGCAAATAATTGCTGTTGAGATTCCTCCGCCTGTTCGCGCTGCCGCTGCTGTTGATGGAAATAGAGTGCCGTGACCAGCCCTGCAACTTGCTCGGGGTCGGCAATCGGCCGGGCGCCTTCAGCGAGTAGTTTCCGGTTGCCGATACGCTTGGCAGTGATTTGTGGCCAGTCCACTGTGCAGACGAATCGCCCCTGGCGCCGGGCGGTATTAGCAGTTTCCATTGAGCCGCCGGACTCGCCTGACTCCACTACAATGATGGCCCGCGATAGACCGCTTTGCAGGCGATTACGGGCCATCAGCCGACCTACCGAAGGCTCGGCGGTGGGCGGCTGCTCGGAGATGACAGCACCGTGTTCGGCAATCTCGCGGGCCAGCTCCAGATTGCTGTGGGGATGAATAACCAATATGCCGGAGCCGAGCACTGCTATCGTCCGACCGCCGGCACTCAGCGCGCCCTGGTGTGCGCCACTATCGCATCCCAGCGCCAGTCCGCTGACCACCGTGATCTTCTCCTCCGCCAGAGCCGCAGCCAGCTCGCGAGCCATCTGGAAGCCCTCTTCGCTGGGGCTGCGCGTGCCGACGATGGCCACTGCCGGCTCGTCAACGGGCAGAAGGCGACCAGCGACACAAAGCACGGGAGATGGGTTGCCAATGGCACGCAAGCTCTCGGGATACTCCGACTCGAAGTCGCAGATGACGTGGATATTCTGGCCGTGGAGCTGGTCAAGCTGCTCCTCAACCTCGCGGAGGCGGCCGGCAAGCTGCGATATCGCCCCAGTCTGCTCGGCGTTGAGTCGCAAGCTGGGCACAGACAGTTCGTCTTCGCTGGCGGCCATAATCGCGGGAGCGTCACCGAAGTAGCCCAGCAGGCGGCGAAATCCCGCCGGCCCGATTCCCCCGTGCCACATTATCGCAATCTGCGCCAGTCGTCGGTCAGTTTGCCCCGCCACGCACCAGCCTCCCTTCGCCTGCGATTTTCTCTCCTGTCCCGGTTGCTACTATCCAGACACCACATGATTTTGTGCCATCATCTATATACCTTCGCGCCCTACCAATAGATTCCTGCTGGAGGCGTTTGTAGTGCTGAAGCAGCTCTCCTGTCGCCGGTGAAGACTTGCATTGCTCAGGCAATAATTGTACAATGTAGATTGCCTAACCACGACAGTCATCGGACTATCTCTCACAAACCAGAAGGGGCTATTATTTGTGGCTGTTGAGCCGGAAGCGACGCAACAGGAAGTCTCGCTGAGCCGCGATATGGGGCTGCTGGATATCACTATGATCGGCGTCGGCGGGATGATTGGAGCTGGCATCTTCGTGCTGATGCCCATTGCCGCCGGCGAGGCGGGGCCTGCTCTTATCATCGCCTTTCTGCTCAATGGAGCGATAACACTGATAACCGCCGCCTCTTACGCCGAGCTGGGGTCAGCATTCCCGGAGGCCGGCGGTGGCTACCTATGGGTCCGCGAGGGTTTGCCCGGTGCTAACGGTTTCCTGGCTGGCTGGATGTCGTGGTTTGCTCATTCGTTGGCTTGCAGCCTCTATGCGTTGGGCTTTGGTGCCTATTTCGGCGAGTTGCTGCTGCACCTGGCTGAGAATATGAACATCTCCCTGGGTGTACCTGCCGAGCTGTTCGTCCAGGATTGGTTTCATAAGATCTTGGCCATTGGGGCAATATTGATATTCACCTTTATTAACCTCAGAGGTGCCTCGGAAACTGGCAAGACGGCCATATTCATCACTCTAGGCAAAATCCTGCTTCTGGGCGTCTTCATAGTCTCCGGGCTCTATGCAATGTTTGGCCGCCCGGACTGGCAAACAGCCTTCACGCCCTTTGTGCCCCGGGGATTCGGCAGTGTGATGACGGCAATGGGGCTCACCTTCATTGCCTTCCAGGGCTATGAGATCATCGTCCAATGCGGTGAAGAGGTCAGAAACCCGCGACGCAATCTGCCCAAGGCAATATTTGTGTCAATAGGTATTGTCGTGCCGATATACTGCCTAATCGTTATCGCGGCACTGGGTGGGATAGAGCCAGCTACCCATGCCTATGGTACCAACTGGCAGTGGCTGGGTCACGAGGGTGCAGTCGGATTGGTGAAGGCGGCGAAGCTGCTGATGTTCGGTGGCCCGATCATCGGTGGGCTGATCTGGATTATCGGTGGCCTGCTTTCAACGACCTCGGCGCTTAACGCCACGATCTACTCGTCGTCGCGCGTCTCGTTTGCGATGGCGCGGAACCGGGAACTGCCCACGGCCCTGAGCCGCGTGCATCCCAGACGG
Source organism: Candidatus Zipacnadia bacterium (assembly GCA_029821515.1). GTDB lineage: Bacteria > Armatimonadota > Zipacnadia > Zipacnadales > Zipacnadaceae > JALGTD01. The sequence goes on from JALGTD010000158.1 coordinate 4,376, forward strand.
CGCACGCCGCATATCGCCATCCTGGCGTCGGCGGCAATAATCATATTTATGGCAATCGCTTTGCCTATTCACGATGTAGGCAGCGCTGCTGACATCATGTTCCTGATGTTGTTCCTCCAGGTTAACGTG
>JALGTD010000159.1 GCA_029821515.1 Candidatus Zipacnadia bacterium
TTTTTGGGGGATACGCCGCAGGCGCAGGTTTCTCAACTATCTGAGGTAGCGCGCAGGGTGGCGCAGTCACATCCACCGTACCAGATTACTGTAGCGGGGGTCGGAGCGTTCCCCAATATCCGCCGTCCTCGGATCATATGGGTTGGCTGCAGCACCGGGGCCGAGCAGCTTACCGCCCTGGGTACCGAGCTGGACCAGGCGCTAACTGAGGCAAAACTGACTGAACCAGAGAACAGGGGTTTTGTGCCCCACCTGACGCTGGGGAGGGTGCGCAAAGGCCACAACTTTGACGAACTTGCCGCGAGTCTGGAGGAGTTGGGTGACCGCGTACTCGGCCAGATGCCAGTAGATCACTTTATACTTATGCACAGCGATCTGCAACCCGGGCGAGCTCCCGTCTATACCGAATTGAACCGCTTCAAGCTAGGAAAATCGGAAGAAGATAGGGGCACCAGTCAGCAATAAAATCAATCTTCGGAAGGAGTGTGATGAACGTGGCAGATGAGAATAATGACAAGAGCAAAGCGCTCAATATAGCGGTCAGCCAGATCCGCAAGCAGTTTGGCGAGGGGGCAGTAATGCGACTGGGTGACGAACCAACACACCTGGGGATTGAGGTTATCCCCACTGGCTGTCTGTCGCTGGATATCGCTCTGGGTATTGGGGGACTGCCGCGTGGGCGAGTGGTGGAGTTGTATGGAGCTGAGGGCTCAGGCAAAACGACGATAGGTCTACACATATTGGCTCAAGCCCAGAAACGCGGGGGGACCGCAGCATTCATTGATGCCGAGCATGCTTTCTCCCGTGAATATGCTGAAAATCTGGGGGTGGATCTCGATGAGTTACTCATCTCCCAGCCTGACTTTGGAGAGCAGGCTCTGGAGATATGCGACACGCTGGTGCGCAGCGGCGCTCTGGATGTGGTGGTGATTGATTCGGTGGCCGCCCTGGTGCCGCGGGCGGAACTGGAGGGCGAGATGGGCGACACCCACGTGGGCCTGCAAGCCCGGCTAATGAGCCAGGCTCTACGCAAGCTTGCCGGTTCGGTTTCCCAGAGTAAGACTCTTATCGTCTTCATCAATCAGATCCGCGAAAAGATCGGGGTAATGTTCGGCAACCCCGAGACTACCCCGGGCGGACGAGCCCTGAAGTTCTGGTCTTCAGTGCGCCTGCAGCTAAGCCCGCGCCAGGGCATCAAAGAGGGCAACGAGTCAGTGGGCCGACGGGTAAATGCCCGCATCGTCAAGAACAAGGTAGCCCCGCCCTTCCAACGCTGCGAATTCGACATTATCTACGGCAAGGGCATCTCGCAGGAGGGCTGCATTATTGATGAGGCTCTGGAGTTGAAACTGATTGAGAAGTCAGGAAGTTGGTTCAGCTACGAGGACGAAAGCATCGGCCAGGGGCGCAATAACGCCGTGGAGTTTCTCAGCGAGCATGAGGATATCCGCGACGAACTGGAAACCAAAATAAGAAAGGCCCACAACCTGCTCGAAACCCCTGACGCGCCAGAGCCAGAAGTCGAATCAGGAGATGAGGAGTAGCGCTCTGGGTAGTCAGTAGCCAAAATGTCCCGGATTACCGACATTAAACCAAAGTCAAAAAAGTCGCGGCGATATTCAATTTTTGTCGACGACGAATTGGCTGCTGAGGTCAGTGAGGAGGTGATTGCTAAGCTTGACCTGCGGCGTAATCAAGCTATGACGCCGCAACGACTGGAGCAGATAGCCAGCGCCCAGCAAGACAGTCAGACGCGGCAGGCGGCCCTGAGCTTACTGGACTATCGGGCCCGCACCCGCCAGGAGTTAGCCAGACGACTGCGGCGCAAGGACCTGCCCACCGACTCTATCCAGCGAGTCATCACTGATCTGGCCGAGAAGGGATTTATTGACGACCAGCAGTTTGCTCGGCAGATGGTGGACAGCTTGAGACACCACAAGAATCTAAGTAAGCAAGTGATAGCCAATAAGCTCAGGCAGGCAGGAGTAGACCGGGAGATAGCTGAGGCCGTCATCAACGAGGAACTGGCTGATTATGACGAGCGTAGCCGCGCTGAGCAAGCTGCAGCCAAGCACATTAAGAAACTGGCCAATCTCGAACCGGCAACTCAGCGCCGCCGGCTATACAGCCATTTGCAGCGGCGGGGATTTCCGTCCTATCTAATTCGCGACGTTTTGCAAAAAATCCAGCCCGACGATGATTAAGTGCTCCCTGACAACTAGCACAAAACTACCGTTGATACAGGTACTTGATGCGCATTAGCGCATCAAGCATATTCGAACTTACTAACTACCATGATCGGAGGTGCTCCATATGCCTATGGAGGCCCTTTTACATACGAACACAATGACGACGCTGATAGTAGCTTTCATCGCCCTGGTGATGTTCACAGTGCTGCTGATTCGCAACCGCGCTTTGCGCCAGCGGATGCAGCAGGTACAGGAAGAGGCCCAGCGCAAAGTCGCCGAAGCCGAAACACAGCTAGACACCGAGCGGCGGGCCGCGCAGGTAGCAGCAAGGGAAAAGATACTCCATGCCCGCCAAAAGATTGAACAGGAACTAAAAGTACAGCACAACGAGTTGGACAAGAGCAGACGGAGGTTGGAGCAGCGCGAGGATACTATCGACAAGCGGCAAGTTGAGCTGGAACAACTCAACAAGGAAATGGCAACCCGCCAGGAGCAGGTGAGCCAGCAGGAAGCGGAAGTGGAGGCAATAATCGCTAAACAGACCGAGCAGTTGGAGAGAATCTCAGACCTCAGTCAGGCAGAAGCCCGCGACCAACTGCTACAGAGGCTGAAAGAGGAACTCCACCAGGAGCGGCTCCAGTTCATCCAGCGCAGTCAGCAGCAGGCCGAGGAGCAAGCCGAGCGCTCCGCGCAAAATATCATCAGTCAGGCTATTCAACGCTGTGCAGTAGATCACACCAGCGAGACTACTGTCTCAGTAGTAGCACTGCCCAGTGACGACATGAAAGGGCGCATTATCGGCCGCGAGGGCCGTAATATCCGTACCTTTGAGCAACTGACCGGTGTAGATCTGATCGTGGACGACACACCCGAAGCAGTTGTACTCAGCGGCTTTGATCCGGTGCGCCGTGAGGTGGCCCGAATCGCCCTGGAAAATCTCATCCAGGACGGTCGGATCCACCCCGGACGCATCGAAGAGATGGTAGACAAGGCTCGGCAAACGATTAGTGAGCGCATTCAGGAAGCGGGCCAGAATGCCATTCTGCAAACTGGCGTGACCGGCCCCCACCCTGAGATCATTCGCTTGCTGGGCAAGCTGCAGTTCCGCACCAGCTTCGGCCAAAACGTCCTGCAACACTCCATAGAAGTCTCCCACCTGGCCGGGGCTATGGCCAGCGAAATAGGCGCACACGTGGCGATAGCGCGACGCGCCGGACTGCTCCACGATATTGGCAAGGCCGTCGACTTCGAGCGCGAAGGCAGTCACGCCCAGATTGGTATGGAGATTACACGCACCCGGGGCGAACGGGAAGAGGTCGTTCATGCCGTTGGCGCCCACCACGGAGAGATCGAGCAGCAATCAATAGAGGCAGCCCTGGTGCAGGCTGCTGACGCTATCTCCGCCGCCCGTCCCGGCGCTCGGCGGGAAACTCTGGAAAGCTATATCAAACGCCTGGAAAGCCTGGAAGCCGTCGCGATGGACTTTGAAGGCGTCGAAAAGGTCTATGCCATCCACGCTGGACGGGAGATTCGGGTGATCGTCAAACCCGGCGAAATGGATGACGCCTCCAGCCAGGAATTAGCCCGCGATATGGCCACGCAGATCGAAAAGGATATGGACTATCCCGGACAGATACGGGTAACGGTCATCCGCGAGACTCGCGCAATCGAATACGCAAAATAGAGATGTCTACAAGAACGGGAACCGACACTAAATGGGAGAACATGGTTTGAATATATTGTTTATCGGTGATATTGTCGGCCGAATTGGTCGCAACGCGATAGCTGACAATCTGGCCAGCCTAATTGGCCAATACGACATCGCCTTTACGATCATTAACGCAGAGAACGCAGCCGGAGGCTTCGGGCTGACACCTGACACGGCAGCACAGCTACTTGATGCGGGGGCCGACTGCCTGACTTCCGGTAATCATATCTGGGCACAAAAAGAGGCTGAACAACTGTTGGATAACGAGCGGCGCGTCTTGCGTCCGGCTAATTATCCGCCCGGAGCACCCGGGAGGGGCGCAGCGATCTACCAGGCCATTGATGGGACGCAGGTGGGAGTAATGAACCTGTTGGGTCGTGTCTTTATGGAGCCAGTGGACTGTCCCTTCCGCTGCGCCGAGCGGGAAATTGAGAATCTGCCTTCAGCAGCAGACTTGATCGTAGTAGACTTCCACGCCGAAGCCACCTCTGAGAAGCAGGCTATGGGCTACTTCCTGGATGGACGTGTGACCGCCGTACTCGGCACCCACACCCACGTCCAGA
>JALGTD010000160.1 GCA_029821515.1 Candidatus Zipacnadia bacterium
CAATATCGCGGCAACGACCAGAGAAACAATCAAAGCCCAGTACCACCATTTCATATTCATTGTGTCACCTCCGCTGGCTGAAGTGCGGGCCAGATGTCCGGCCGACTTCGGCTCACCAGGGCCAAAGCACCGACAGTGATAACCCCTTCTACTACTCCAATCAGAGCATGGACGCCGAGCATAGCCGGCAGGACCACCTGGAGAGCCACAGTTCCGGAAATGATTAGCTCACAGGAGCAAAGGAACGCTCCGGCCATCACCGCTATCCAGGCCGCCAGGAACGCCGCCGTATACCGAACACTCACGCGCTGGCTAAGCTTACCAATAGTTGCGTATATGGCGTAGCCAAGCAGGGCTCCTGTCACTCCCATATTAAGTACATTGGCTCCCAGGGCTAATGCGCCACCATCCTGAAATATAAAGCATTGAATCACCAGTACAGCCGTCATCACCAGCACGGCGGCCCACGGACCCAGCAATATCGCAACCAAAGCAGCCCCCAGCAGATGTCCTGAGGTGCCGCCGACCACTGGGAAATTAATCATCTGAGCAGCAAATACGAACGCGCCGGCCACGCCCAGCAGCGGGATCTTCTCCGGAGCCACTCGTTTCCTCAGCGCATAGGAGGCATAAGCCACTACGCCCACCGATATAGCCCCCGCCGCAACAGATGTCTGTAAGTCCAAGAAGCCATCCGGAATGTGCATTGTCAATGCTTCCTTTCTTGCGCCGCAGTTGTGGGCATTACCGCGACCACGCCAGCGCGTAGCCGAGATTGAAGTACCAGTTGTCTTCTTCCTCGCTGTCATTGGCAAATATGCGAGCTGCAGCTACTGCGATGGTGTCCGAGATCTCCCAACTCAAGCCAAGCGAAGTAGTCCCGGCAGTGCCGCTCACGTAATCACCACACACAGCCAGTCCTGGACCTAAGCTCGACTCCACGCCAAAGATCCAGCTATTGTGATGCTCAAGGCGAATGGCTCCCGTATGCAGCCGCACACGGCCTACATCGCGTGATAGAGCCAAGTATGGCTCAGCGGTGGTATCTTTGCCCACACTCTGTAGCCCCACAGCCACGGACGGGAAGCGGGGCGTTTCACTCATCATGACCCATTTGGCATTCAGCCACGGTCCCTCACTACTAGTTACACAGCCATCAATACCGAGCTCTAAGCTCTGAGGCAAACCGATTTGCAACAGCATGAATCTATCACAATCGCCACCGAACGGCACGTGCCTGCCTTCGGCCTCGAATTCCAGGCTAGCTGTTGCCGGCTCAAGCACGTCAGCGGTAGGAATCACGGTGAGACCAGTAGGGCCTGCCCAAACAGGTGAAAGGCTGATGACTAGCAATACTGCCACTAAGTTGTACTTGGCTACTTTCGATGTCATGCAAATTTCTCCAGCACAGGGGTTGGTAACACGATTAAGATTATTGTAACACATAATCCAACGCCTGTCAAGCGTCGGTACACCCTCGGCGGAAATGGGACAACAGGGGAGTTGCGATTGGGACAGAGAAGAGAGATTGTTCCTGCTTGGCAGATGGAGACTTAAGGCACAGAAAGAAGTGGGACGATGGAAGAGCGCAGCGAGCAGGTTATAGGCAGCCAGCAAATAATCATAAGGCCTCAACAACACCTCTCATTGGCGCCGAATGAGCAGTGTGCATTTTCATCCGGTCGTCTCACCCGCCTGTCAGGGACGCGTCTGGCTCAACGCGGCGACCACACTGGCCAGGACTCCTTGGCCGAGGTGTTGGTAAGGTTGACTCGGTCCGTACCATCAGCGTTCATCACGTAGATTTCGTATGGCGCCACCCGGCTGCTCTGGAAGGCAATCCTGATGCCATCGGGCGACCACGTTGGCGTCAAGTCCGATGGAGGGGCGCCGTTTGTAAGATTGACCGGGCCGCCGCCGTCAGCGTCCATCACGTAGATATCGTAATAGTAGCTGTCGGCTTCTCTACGACTGAAGGCAATCCTGGTACCATCAGGCGACCAGGCCGGCGCCGATTCCACCGCAGAGTTGTTGGTAAGCCGGGTTGGACTGGTACCGTCCGCACCCATTACGTAGATCTCAGCATCCCCGTCGCGTTCGCTGGTGAAAGCAATCTCGGTACCATCCGGAGACCACGCCGGGTACAAGTCCCGCGCTGGATCGTTGGTAAGGTTGACCTGCCCGGTGCCATCTGCGTTCATCATCCAGATCTCATACTGACCGGTGAGGTCGCTCTGGAAGGCGATCATAGTGCCGTCGGGCGACCAGGCCGGCGCTGAATTCAACGCCGAGTTATTGGTGAGCCGGGTTGGGTTACTGCCGTCGGCGCCCATCACGTAGATCTCAGAGTTGCCGTCGCGGTCGCTTCGGAAGGCAATCTTGCTGCCGTCGGGAGACCACGCCGGAGTTGCGTCCAGAGCCGGATTGTTGGTAAGATTGGTCTGGCCGCTGCCGTCGGTATTCATCAAATAGATCTCATGATTACCGTCACGGGTGGTAGTGAAGGCGATCTTACCGGTCACGGGGGAGGGAGCATTTCCCGCTCCTGGGGCTATTGAAGGGCCTCCACCACATCCCGTAACCAGCAGGATGAACGCCAGCACTCCTACAAAAATTACACTCAGTCGCTGATAGTTTCTCATCATGCACCTCCTAATGCTTACGTGCGCTGTACAGCTTGTCATCACGGCGATTTGCTGAGTACAAAAGAAAATGCCGCCTGGGGAGCTGCGCGTGTTGCGCTTGCCCCCCAGACGGCATAAACTGTAGTTTCAAACTGGCCTAAGGCTGATTTGGTAGGTAGCAGTTTCAAGAACTGCCGGCTAACCAGTTTGGCAGTTATCTGTCAATTATGGCGATAATGTTAACATATTACCCACAAATTGTCAAATTAAACCTAAATATGCCAGGAAAATGCCCTATCGTGGTGAGAGGTTCCTATAGGGGGGAAGTTTGGCACACCAATTGCAGATAACAGGGTGCAGGGACATTGGCGATAGAGATAAGAATGTGGTCTGACCAGGTGGCGGATAGCTGAGGAGAGGCCACGACTTCCGTCGCCAATGGCACGCAGAGGAGAAGGGGCTGCCCTGCCAGCAGCGCCTGAGTATACTGCGATGTGCCCTGCCCGGGAATCTACAACTTGAACGGAGGTGCAGTCGAAATGATGCGACTGGTCGGTAGTATCATAACGGTAGTGGTTGTTGTTGGTCTTGTAGTGGGGTTGGTAGGGTGTGGCGGAGAAGGAGCTAACGTGGGGACGGCAATGGGATATGTGTACGAGCTGGAGGCAGGCGGCGCGGCAGTAAGCACAGCGCTACCTGCTATAATCATCAGTGCCAGCTCAACTCCGCCGGAAGGCTATGTGGCCGTTGTCGGTGCGGTGGTTACTCTCGGCGAGAACATTGTCACCACTAACTCGCTGGGATTCTATGCGGCCTTTGATCTGCCGCCGGGGGAATACGAATTGGAGGTTGACATAGATGACGACGGGGTGGTGGACATAGCGGTGACAATAACTATCGTAGCCGGCGAGACCACCTGGGGCGACGGCCACAGTGAAGGTGGCCACGATGAGGGTGGTGGCTAAGGCTTGCCTGGCCACAGTTAGTGCTGTACATCTGAGGCAGGCCGGGGAGCCATAGTACGTATTGGGCTCGCAATGATTGTAAGTGCTGCCTGGCCTGCGATACGATCAGGGGCTAGCAATCGGCGGCATTTCTTCTCACTGCAAAGGGGGGCGCCTTATGCTGGTGCGACGTTCTGAATGGCGTCTCGTCGGATGGATGCTCGTATTTGGCCTGGTTGCCATTGCCGGGTATGCTGAAGGCGGCACTGCCCAGCAGGATGCCATCCAGTCCGGTTTTGCTGCCGAACTGGGACAGGCTCTTGTCGAGGCTGGACTGGAAAATGTCACTGTGAGCCTGCTCGACTCCGGCCAAGTAGCTGTGGAATATGAAAACCGCACCTACCGCAGCGATACAGAGGCACTGAGCACCGCAGCGCAGATTGCTTCGCAATATTGCCCCGTAGGCACGACTCTGTACCTGACGGCCAAGCGCGATGACATACCCGTCATCACCGTCATCACCACAGCCAACAAATCTCAGCAATTCCCAAAGCCCGGCGTGGTTCCGAGCGAACTGAAGGAAACTCGTCCGTCGGGGCCAGCTGCTCAAGTAGCCGACAGCAGCGGGCGACTGAACAAGAGCTTTGGCCGCTTTGATCTAAGCTTCCGGCCGGCTCTGGGCTATCAGATCGGCAACTGGCGGCGCCCGATCATCACCGACTGGTTTGTGCTGCCTCAGCTCACCACCACCCTCGCCCCAGGCTGGCGTGCCTCGCTGCGCGGGCGGCTACAACTTGACGACCCCGACGCACAGTTGGATCGGATGCTGTTGACCAGGACCGGGCGCCTGCTGCATGACCGCGTGCTTTGGACTGGCAGCGTGGGCCGAT
>JALGTD010000161.1 GCA_029821515.1 Candidatus Zipacnadia bacterium
GTGCCGCTGGCCGACTGGAAGCGAATACTGCGTAAACTGTTTGATATCGGTGTCCCCTATGTAATTTTTACTGGCGGCGAACCAACCCTCCACCCGCATATTCTTGAGTTGATTGACTATGCGGATAACTTGGGTCAGATTGCCGGTATGAACAGCAACGGCAGGCGGCTGGCCGACGCTGATTTTGCTGCCCGCCTCAAAGAGTCGGGTCTGGATCATATTCAGATAACGCTCAATTCGCATCGCTGCGAAGTGCATAACGAGATTGTCCGCGCCGAAGCCTTCGACCAGACAGTACAGGGGATTCAGGAGGCCCTCCGGGCGGGGCTACACACTATCACCAACACTACACTCATCAAGAATAATGTTGAGGAAGCCCTCGAAATCGTCGACTTCCTCTGCGGGTTAGGTGTCAGCACCTTTGCGATGAACGGGATGATCTACTCGGGCTGCGGAGCGAGTTACGAAGGGGTGCTCACTGAGGAGGAGCTTAAACCGGTGCTGGAGCAGGTTAAGCAGCGGGCGAATGAGTACGGAATGCGCTTCCTATGGTATACACCAACCGAGTATTGCCGGTTGAATCCGCTGGGACTGGGGCTGGGGCCCAAGAGTTGCAATGCTGGTGAGTATTCCATCTGCATTGAGCCTAACGGCGACGTCCTGCCCTGCCAGTCATACTACCATAGTGCCGGCAATATACTTCACGACCCCTGGGACGAGATCTGGAACAGTGAGCTATTCCGCAGCTTCCGCTATCGCCGCGAGAATCCCCAGGCAGCCGGCTTACCTGAGAAGTGCTGGGACTGTGAGCTGCTGCCCATCTGCGGCGGCGGTTGCCGGCTGGAGCGCCAGGCGCGCATCTTGGAGGTGAACTGACCTTGACGCAAGCATCTGTGCTGCAAAGATTCATTGACTCATTGAAAATACGTCCCGCTCCCCCGCGAGTTGGGCCGGAACCTGGCCTGTATCACTATGAGTACCTGGAGAAGGAGTGGCCGACGCGATTTCATCTGCGCATTGACCCCGATGGGCAGGGCCTGCTGCTGGCCAATGCCGCCCAGGCGGCGGTGCTATCGGCCAGCGGAGTGCTAATGGTGCAGGGGATACTCGAAGGTCGTGAAGACCACGAGATATTCTTAGATGTCGGCAAGACCTTTCCCGATGTCACCGGCGACGAAATCTGGACAGGCATAGCTGAGGTTCAGGCGCTGATTGCTGACCTCGGCACACCCGGCGACAACTATCCGATCTCGAACCTGGACGATCCGTATGCCGCGACGCGCAGTCGCATGCTATCCGCGCCCCTGCGGGCGGATGTTGTGCCGAGTGAACCTGAACAGACCCGGCAGATATTGCAGCAGCTTTGGGAAGCTGGCATTCCTCAGGCCACTATACTTGTTCGGCCAGACACCGTTATCCAGATTGTCCCTCGCATAGTGGAAAGTGCTGAGGACCTGGGGATGATCACCGGGTTGCGTACGCTGGCTCATTGGCTACCCGCTGATGTGCTGGATGAAGCCGCCAATGCCGGGCTTGATCATCTGACCCTGGTCTACATCTCCCCTATCGCCGGGCAGCACGACGAGCTGACCGCCGCCGGTGACCATGACTTGACGCTGGGGCACTTTGTTCGCTGTCACGAAGTGGAGCTGTGTCCCGTCGCTCAGGTTCCGCTGTTCCGCAATAATATAGACGGGCTTGATGCTCTCATCGCCAATCTGGGCGAGCGGGGAGTTAGCAATATCTCGTTCTTCGCACTGGCGTGCCCCGACGATGACGAAGCCGCCCGCCAGGCAGGTGCTCTCCCTGGTTCGACTCTGCCGCAGGTGGCTACCACAATTAACGAAGCGGCGGAGAATGCCGAGGTGCGTTATCTGTGGGAGCCGCCAGTACGCTTTGACACAACGAAATCGTTGCGCGACCATATTATCGCCGGTCCGCGGGCTGCCGGCGATGTGGCCATCCGTGTTGACTCAGATGGAACGGTCTACCCGGCGCGGGGGCCGCGTACTGCTGCTGGCAACCTTTTGCAGGATACATGGGAACAGATCTGGAGCAGTCCCTGCTTTACACGCTACCGGGAGCGGCTGGCCGCACCAACGCGCTGTGCCGACTGCCCGGATCTGCCGATCTGTGCCGCCGATTGTCCGCGCAATCCCCGTGGCTGGAGCGACGATACGACAGGTGGTGATGACTGATGAGACGCTATTTGATTGCAGCCGTGATCCTGGTACTGGCGGTCGGGACAACGAGTTGGGCGCAAAACTACTCCTTCTCTGTCCCCCGTATGCTCCTGGAGGTTACGCCTAATAGCGATGCCTCAGTGACGCTGGACTATACAATAGAGTTCCAGTGTAGTCAGGGCGCTCATCCCATTGACATAGTTGATGTCGGCCTGCCCCATGAAGGCTACGATATCAGCAATATGCAGGCAAGCATTGGCGGTTACGCTGCAACTGATATTCGCAAGTCACAAGAGATAGATTGCGGCGTGGAGGTCCATCTGGATCCGTATGCTATTCCCCCCGGGCAGGGCGGGGAGTTTCGCTTCAGTTGCACAATGCCCAATCTCATCTTCCAGGATACCACCAACAAAGACAATGCCTCCTTGCAGATCACGCCCACGTGGTTTGATGCAGATTTGCTGGAGGGCACTACCCAGTTGAACGTGGTTGTTTACCTGCCCGAGTCAGTTACATTGGACGAAGCGCTGTACCAGAAGAAACCCTTCAGCAATAAGATGCAGCTACAGAATAGGAATGCCGTCGTGTGGCGCTGGGAGCAGACACGGGTGGATGGGCCGCACCTGGTGGGGGTCTCTTTCCCCAAGCGCGACCTGGAGCGAGTAGTGCGTATGACGAAGCTGATGCTGCTGGGCAAGTGGTGGCGGGAGAATCCCACCATCCGCTTCTTCTGGGCCATAGGCCTATTTGTGCTCTTCGGCTTTATCTTCTTCCGTCTAACCAGTGGCACCGGAGTAACCGTCTTTATATTCTTGCTGGGCTTCTCGGCTATCGCCTTTGCCATCAGCCCCTTCCTCGAAGCAATCGCGCTGCCGGTGCTTCTGTTCATCTGGTGGGCCGGTCGGCGCAGCGAAGCAGGCCGTCGGCGTAAGTACCTCCCCCCTATCGCCTCAGTGGAGCACGGCGGTATCAAGCGGGGACTGAGTGTACCCGAGGCCGCAGTAATAATGGAACTGCCGCTGGGCAAGGTGCTTACGCTGGTCGTCTTCGGCCTGCTGAAGAAGGACATCGTCCGGCAGGTGCAGGCTGACCCTCTGGCGCTGGAATTGGTTGAAGATTACCACGGAAGCCAATCCGAGCGCCAGGCCGCTGCTCGGGAAAACGGCACCGTCATCCACGCATACGAGCAGCCTTTCCTGGACGTCTTTGAAGAGAGCCCGGCAGTGCCCATTGAAGACTTGAACGTGCAGGAGCCGATGAAGGGCCTGATCGAGAAGGCCGCCGAACGGATGAGCGGGTTCAATCTCCCGCAGACTCGCGAGTATTACCGCTCGATTGTGCACGGGGCCTGGACGAAGGCCAAGGCCATCGGGGACCTCAGCCAGCGGACCCAGTTTGTAGACGAGAACTTCCTGTGGCTGCTGCTGGATGATGGTTACGACGAGAGCTTCAGTACCTGGCATGGTGGCGGCTACCACTATCAGCCTATATGGACGCGAGGCGGAGCCGGAGTTGGCCTGCCTGCGCCCGCACCGGTGGCAACCGGAGGCCGGACCACCACCGGTGATGTAGCGGCTTCTTTTGCTGGTTGGTCGGAAAACGTGACCGGCAGGCTGGCGGGGACCCTGGATCCGGTATCTCTGGGCACCACCGGGCGGCCCGGAATTGACCTATCCGGTGTTGACAAAGTCACCCTCGATGTGCTCGAAACCATGGCCGAAAGCTCAGGAAGTGGTGGTAGCGGGGGCGGTGGCTGTGCTTGTGCGGGATGCGCCTGTGCCTGTGCTTGCGCTGGTGGTGGGAGATGAGCTTGCCGGACCAGGATGAGCCAGGTTGGCCGGATTTGCCCTCGGAAGCCCAGGCTCAGCAGCTCTCGCAGTGGCTCGCGGGACCTCGCTCGCGGGCACTGCGCCGGGCGGCCATCGGTCATCGCCGCCACGTACTGGAAGTAGGCGCCGGTCATTGTGTGGTCACCGGCGAACTGACTCGCCGCTGCCGGGGCCGGGTTACTGCACTTGAGCGTCGTGCTGATGTCCTGGCCGGCCAGAGCTTCGCTGAGGTCAACTTCGTTGCCGGCGATGCCCTGCAACTACCCTTCCCCGATAGCAGCTTTGACCTGGTCTTCTTCCAGAACACGCTGCTATGGATGGCTGATTTGGAGGCCGCTTCAGGTGGCGTAGTTGTGGCACTGGAACCGGACTACGGAGGTATGATGGAGTATCCAGACTGGGGCATTCGTGAGCTGTGGATTAGCGGGTTGTCTCAAGCTGGTGGCGATCCTTTAGTGGGCCGCAAGTTGCCCGGACTGTGTGAAAACGCTGGGTTTCAGGTATGGGTGGAGCTGGCGCATATTCCCCAGCCAGCCCAGGCCGATGCGCTGAGCTTGCTTGATGACTTTCCCCTGACCGACAACCAGCGCGAGATAGCTCAAAACGTACAGGATTATGTGGCAAACGCTGAG
>JALGTD010000005.1 GCA_029821515.1 Candidatus Zipacnadia bacterium
ATTACAAGCGGCACCCATGGCGTCTCCTGTAACGCCGATACCTGCCGCTCCCACTCTGTGGCAAAGGCCCGCATCAGTTCACTGGCTACGTTGACCTTAGCGATGCCCAAGCTGATTGCCCGCTGAATGTCATCGTCGGGCGTACCGGAGCCGCCGTATAGGACCAGAGGCACAAGGCCTGGACTAATCCCTTTTTCCCGGACGAGATTGAATGCTGACAACACACGAGGCGAGTACAAAACAGCAGTTGTTAGCAGTGCAACATCTTATCCTCGCAGATGATTGTCTTTCCCAGGGGGTACGCTGCACAGCCAATCCCCGTTGCCAGTCGGCGCCAGATGCCGACTCCGACCAGACCCAGGGCAAATAGAACCAATGTGGTTGGTTCGGGTATAGGATTATCCCCGATCTTGATAACTCCCACCGAGCAATTACCCGCGTACTCGGTGTCGTCAAAGAATTGCAGGAGGTACAGGTTACCCCAGGCATCCATCACACCGCGGGTCGGGGTGTCGTAGCTCGCGCAACCAGAAAACTGGTATTCGAAGGTGTCCAACAGTTCCAGGTCTGCCGAGTAGAGATTGAATTCTGAGATGCAATCAGGCGGATATATCCCGTGCAAGACCAGGTTCCCCTGGGCATCAGTGACTGAGCCATAGGGGTAGGCTACATCTTGCGGCATGCACCGTTCTGCCAGTAGGTTACCATTCTTATCGAATTTGCGCACCGCTGCCCAATTTCGGTCAGGCAGGCAAACATTGCCGCTCTGATATATGTAGTCCTGATCATCAATGGCTATGCCTCTAGGAGCGTCAAAATAATCGCCCCAATTCTTGCAACGAGTCCACTCGCGCTGGCCCTCAGCGTTGTACTTGACCAGCCCATAGTTCAAGTCACCAGCTGACGCTATCATATCCGCTGTTGCCGTTACATACACGCTGCCTTCACTGTCGACGACCATATCCCAGACATCGTCCCAGCCTTCGGCGTCTGGGTAGTAGTCGGTCAGATAGTCATAAGCAGTCCATAGCAGATTGCCATCCTGGTTGAGTTTATAAATGCCCAGCGGCTCTCCATTGTATACTACTGCATCTGCGCCCAAGCCAGAAACTATGTAGATGTTACCGCTGGAATCCAGCACCGGACCGGCGGCGCCGTCCCAAATGTTGGCCCAGTCGTTACCACGCGCAATATCGGTCTGCCATATTACACTACCGTCAGTGCTAGAGACTTTCATAACTCGAGCATAGGTTTGTCCAGCTTCTACCACGGTCGCGTGCGCGATAAGGTTACCGTCAGGCGCTACCGCGATGCGGTGGACTCCAGTGTACTGGTCGGTGGCTGGAATATAATCGCGGCTGTACCAGGTCTCATTGAGTTGAGAGTCAAACTTCGCGATGAAGCCAGAATATGAGGTGCCGCTGCTCTCTTGGGTTGCCCCCGAGATATACAAGGAAGCGCGGTCGTCAACAGCAATGCCATAGCCATAGGCGCTGCCCACCGCCCCATCATAGTGAGTATCTTCCCACTTCATAGCCCATGCCATAGAGAAGTCTACGTCGGCACTCACGCCCGTTGTTAGCAGTAGCAGTAGGCTCGCCATTGCCACCCACTGCTGGACGGACCGACACATTGCTGGATAAGCCACGCACTGCTGGTGGTACTCCACGATTCAATCCTCCTGGTGATTCGCTTGCGCCACCGCACGAGGGTGCCTTGTCTTGGGTCCCAAATCTGCTATTATTTATCCGTAAAGATAAGAGATTCCTCCCTGAGGCATGCTTGTCTTATTGTACTACCTGAGGGTAAAGAGGTGCAGGAAATTGCCCCAGTGGAGGCGAAGAGTAATACAGCAGTTTTTCAGGAATGCAGGATTGCAAGGACTGTGCTGTTTAATTCGGAAAGGATGGCGACATCATGACTGCTGCTGAGGTGGCGGCCTACATCGAAAAGCTCCCAGTGAAGCCAGCCAATGACGAGGGCTTCAAGTTTGGGCCACCTCAGGCATCTTCTATCTTAGCGCCCGGGAAGGCTTCCTCATAGTCCATCATTTTGGTGGACAGTTCCGTGAAGACTCGGAAAGCTTCGTCTCGCGCTAAGGGCGTCAGACAATCTTGTTCCCGGGCCCAGGTTGTCTGGTGCTGCATAAAGTAATTGCCCTTGTTGGTTCGGAGCAAGAACGTATTGCGCCCCACCTGCTCGGTAGTTGTACCGTCCGAGCACACATCACTGGCCAAAAGATCGGCTCCCTCGGTACGGTAGCGCTTGCCGTCTACTATGACGGACATCATTCTGGGTTCCATGCTGTCGTTTCCTCCTGTGCTTATTCAGCATTCAACTGTAGCTCCAACTGCTGGTACGTTTGCTACGGCACTACCATGGCTGGAGCCCAGGTTAGCCCGTATATGGTGTGGCAAAACTGCAATAGTTCAATGCACTGGACATTCACAATCAGAAGCCAGTGACCTTGGCTCACCACAGCTTGCTGCACTGTTTGCTCAGCTTTCTGCCGGATTTTGTCTGGGACTGCCCGCGAGCAGGATTTCGTCGCAGACGCCCGCGTTAGTCAAGTGGCCGATCACCAAACCAGTTGAAATCAACAGTTGCGCTTGGTTACGCGGCTCAACTTTCAGCGATACCCAGGCATCGCCGCGTCCCAGTATCTCAGTAATGGTGACTACGACCTCATCAGGCGGCTCGAAGTCCCTAAGAGCCTTCTTCAGATGTGCGACGTCCGGCCTACCTCCGTCGCTGCCATTGGTACACACGTCTACCTGCAGGCCGCTTTTCGACCAGGTCAGGTACCCCTGTGAGCCTGAGTTTGCCATCTTCACATCCTCCTGTGTGCCAGCCGTGACGTCGTATTCCGGGGCCGACAGATCTGCTGCAGCCTTTACGTTTGCGTTTTTGTGTATATCATCCAGCTCCTCGCTGGAGCTATGAATTACTGCGTCGGCCTCTTCTCGCTCGCTGGCGTTGGGAATGAATGCTTCAAACTCTTCGTTCTTCTCGCAAATCCAATACCCGGGCGCCACGCTGTGTGCGTGAGGATATTCGGTCATGTGCGCGGTTGCCATTATCGGATTGTTCTGAGCAGTGAAGCATCCGGGCAGCTCGTACCATTTGCTATCGTTCTTTAACCTAAGACGCGCTTGCCGAATGCACGCATACATCCGTGCAATGCTGTAATGTGTCCCCTTGTGATCGGGGAGTACTGCACACACCACACATTCTTTCATTGCTGTTACCCCTGGCAATGCCGCCAGCCATGACTCCTACATCTGGAGCAAGTCACACTGTCTGATGGGGGGAACGACAGTGGCCCTCCAACAGGACTCCTCCTCAGTGAACTCAATATTGTTCCTGGCTGGTGCATCATGGTAGCCACCGCTATTCACGCTTTTCCCTTGTGCTCGATATGAGCTTTCGCTGATGCTATCTTTAGCTTATTATACCCAAAAAAAGAGTTATTACCACGTTTGAGCAGCTTTTCCCACATTTACCAGGCTTTTTGGGCCGGAGGAAATGTTCCATCATGGCATCCCCAGTTCGCAACAGACTGAGTCACTCAACGGACCAGCGCGAATCAAGGACGGTCACCAGTGGCTATCCAATTTGGGCGTGAAGACTCTCTACATCGAGCCAGACAGTCAGTGCGATAATGGATGTCTCGTATTGTTCAGCCGCGTTCGGTTGTCCGAGGAAGGCCTGAGGTCAGATATGCCGCACTTGGCAGGTGACCGGACAAAGCACGTCGAACAATATCCGAGATAACTGGAGGCCGCCTGAGGCAATGAACACTATGATAGGAAATTCGTGTGGTGATGATGAAATTATGACAGCCGCCGACGTCGCACACTACATTGAGAACCTTGTGGTAGAGCCCGCCGAGGACGAGGGCTTCAAGTTTGGCACACCCCGGGCACCGGTAAGTGGCGTGTTAGTGTGCTGGATGTGTACTCTGGCGGCTATCAAGCGGGCGGTTGCTGAGGGCTGTAATATGATCGTCTGCCACGAAGAGATGCACTATCCGTATGCCACCTTTAAGCCAGGGTTGGAGAAGTACCTGACCTGGACAGTAAATCGGCAGCGAATCCAAGCCCTTTCGCACGCCGAAGTAACAGTCTACCGAGCCCACGGTATGCTTGATCACTACTGTATTCTGGACGATTTTGCTGCGGAGCTGGGCTTGAGCAGTCCTGATGTGAACGAAGAGTTTTACCGTATCTACGACATCGAGCTGCACACTGTGGGCCAGCTTGTCGAGCAGGTTAAGGCGGCTGTAGGTATGGACTGTGTGCGGGTAACCGGTGACCTGGCGCGGGAGGTCAGCCGCGTTGGGTTGCCCTGGGGAGGCCTGGGGCTTTCCGTGAACGTAGACTTCATTGAAGGGTTGCTGGCCTACCACCCCGACGTGCTGATTGCCGGAGAGACCGATGAATATGCAATGTTCTATTGCATAGATGCCGATGTGCCACTCATCGAAACCAGTCACGTGGCCAGCGAGAATTTCGGGCTGGCTCATTTTGCTCAAGACCTCGCGGCAGACTTGCCATCTCTAAAGGTAGTCTTCCACAGTTGTCCTGTGCCATGGCATAAAGGATAGAAACAGGAAGGTATTGGGGTTACCGCAGAGGAATACCCTATACGTTGGAGAATATGGTACAATAGTAAACTGGATATTTACTCCAGGCCGATACATTGCGGTATAGTTACCAAGTGTATTTGCTATTGAGGAGTTGACAATGGTGCAAGACAGTACCAGGCGTCAGATTACCTGGGTTATCATAATCGGGCTAATAGCGATATTGACAATATTCGTGGCCTATCGACGCACGGCGATGGAGCAGGTGGTCAGGAAACTGAGGAATGGCTCGACTTCCCAACGGGTGGCTGCTGTGGGCAAGCTGATAGATGAAGGCAAGCTGACACAGCTAATGGAGGAACAGCCCCGCTGGATTCAGGATCGAGCAGTTGCCACGGCTTTTCAAATTGGCACTCCTCAAGCTTTCCGCCAATTGCTGGAGATTGTCCCCCTCGTAGATAAACCGGTTGCCGACCGGATCACTGCAAGCCTGATAAAGGCAGGCCCGCGGGCAGTCGGTGCTGCTGCCCAAATTCTGGAGCACCAGGATGCTGCTGTCCGAAAGACAGCACCACCGATTTTGGGTAAGATCGGAGCTCCGGCAGTGCCTACCTTGTTGAATATGATAGGGGTCTACAATGATGATACGCGCGCTGCAGTGCTTGGTGCACTGGCTGGAGTAGGGGAGCCAGCAATCGAGCCGCTCATGGAAGTTCTGGAGGAGACCAGCCCCGAACCGGGACAGTCAGCGGCGGAGTTCGTGCGCACTCAGGAAACCGCCTACGGGGCGCTCAACGCCATGAAGGTAAATAGCCTGACGCTGGTAATGGATAGACTGCTGACTGCTGAACACGATAGTGTCCGCGAGACGGCGGCTCGACTGATAGGTGACATTGTTGATCAGACCAGCAAGTTCTTCGAACATCCCAAAGTCTCTGAACCGATTCCACTGGTCGTGCCCATACCTGTAGAAGATGCCCGGATGGCGGTGGAACCGCTTATTGCTCGTCTGGACAGCGATCCCAACTGGCGGGTCCGCCGACAGGCGGGAATAGCGCTGGGGCGACTGTTGGGTGCTGGAGCTCAGCCCAAAATCATCAATGCTCTGGTCAATGCGCTCGGTGATTCGGTAGCGAGCGTGAAGGCCGGGGCAGTTACTGCACTGGGGCAGATCGGCGCAACCGAGGTTGCGCCAGTCTTAGTCGAGACACTCATCTCTAACCGGGACGGTGCGGTAGCTGAATTGCAACTTGCCCTGCGTCGTCTGGGGCCGCCTGCTATTTCTGCTCTGGCTCCGGCGCTCAGCTCCGAGAGCGGGGAAACTCGCCGACTGGCTACTGAGATACTTACCGGGATTGGAGGTAGACAGGTGGTTGGCCCGCTGGTCGCCCGGCTTGCTGACTCAAGTCCGGTAATTCGCCGGCTGGCGGCGGAGGCCCTGGGTAGTATGCCCGCCACCAGGCTGGCAGGGGTGACCACGCCGGAAGTAGTTGCCAGATTGCTTGCGGCTCTCAACGATCCGGCCTGGCAGGTCTACCACGCTGTCCAAGAGGTACTAGCACGAATCGGCGGACCAGCAGTTCCCGCGTTGATTGATAAGCTGGCGGCCGGCGACCTGCGAAGCAAGTATATGGCTCAGCAGGCACTGGTCGATATCCATGGTCCAGCTATCGATTCACTACTGCAGGCTCTGACGTCAGCCAGTGGTCAGACTCCTCACTGGGTGGCCACGACACTGGGTAAAATAGGCCCAGACATAATTGGTCCGGTTACCGATCTGCTTGAAGATCCAGCACAGTCTGTGGCGGTGCGCGTCGCAGCGATCCGGGCTCTGGGTTACACCAAATCAGTAGCGGCGACCGAACCACTGAAGGCGGCGCTGGCGAAGCAGCCGGAGATTCGCATTGCGGTTGTCCGGGCAATTGGTGACATTCGTGACCCAGCAGCCACCGATGTCCTGGTGGCGGGATTGGCTGATTCCAGTAAGCAAGTGCGTGATGTGGCCTGGTCAGTACTGAAAGGATGGCAGTTGGGTGAAGTTACCGAGCAGTTGCGTGACGTCCTTGATGAGGGAGACGAAGATACACGCCGACGGGCGGCAATAGTCCTGGCCTATCATGTTTCCCCAGAGGCAAATCGTTTGCTCGCCGACGTAATGGGGGGAGGAGCACAGCCTAAGTGGGATAGTGTTGTGGTGAAGGTGCTCACCGAGACTATTGAGGACAAAAACGAGGACTTGGACCTGCAGCGCGCAGCAGTAAAGAATCTGGGAGCGGTGGCTACGCCGGCTTCTGTTAGCGTGCTCATTGAGGTGTTGGTGCCTGGCTCAGAGTTTGTCTCGGAGGCTGCTCAGTCACTGGCCCAGATTGGCTTACGCGCCGCGGAAGTTAGCGATACAACGCAAATGGGCGAGGCCACCGAACAGCTTCTGACATTGTTGAAGCAAACAGAGAATGAGAAGCTACGGTTGGAGGTGGCCGGCGCCCTGGCAACCATGAAGGACCTGCCGGTCGGGGCGCTGTTGGAGGGCCTATACAGCTATCCGGAAGATGTTAAGCCGTGGGCAGCCGGCATTTTGGCCGCTATTGGTGAACCCGCCACGGATCCGACTATGACACTCATGAGCCCCACACGAAGTAAGAGCAAGGAGCAGCGGCTGTGGTGCGTGGCCGTGTTAGATGCTATCGGTAGTCAGATAGCGACGCGTCTGGTCAAATATCTACCCGATGAAGAAAAGCCCGACGAGTCATTGATTGAGCAAGTGCACGAAATGAAGGGACGCATTCTACAACGTATGTAGAGTGACTGTATCGCTCGTGGAAAATGAGCCAGCTACGGCTGCAAAAAGGAGAAACAGGTGTGAATCGGCGTTCGGTAGTAATAACATTGATCATTATCTTGGTCGCTGCAGGCGGTTATTCGCTAACCTACTGGCAGCAGCTTCGCAAAAGCCGCCAGTGGCTGGAGGAGATGTCGGGGAAGGATGACAAGCAGGCTTCTGCTGCCATGGAACAGCTCGCTACTCGTGGAGTGAAGGTGTATCAGCCCCTGGTTGAGCTGGCCCACAGCTCAGAGCCTGAAGCCCGCTGGCGCAGTGCCGTGATGCTCGGCCAGCTCGGCCAGCCTAAGGCTGCCGAGGTGCTTTTGCCCATGCTGGATGATCCGGAGGTGACAGTGAGAGCGGCCGCCACTGAGGCACTGGGCCATCTGGGTATTGAAGATGCCGCGGGGAAAGTGGGACAACTGGTCGCCAACGACCAGGAGAAGCTGGAAGTGCGTATCAGCGCGGCGCGGGCCCTTGCATTGATACCTGACGAAGCGGCGGTCCCGCAACTTGCTGGGGCGCTGGCCTACCAGCCTGCTGTTGACGAAGAGGCAACGGATGATTCGTGGCAACTGCGTGTTGAGGTGGCCTGGGCGTTGGGCGCGGCTGCCACAACTGAAGCTATTGAGGCTCTTGCCCAGCGGCTAACCAACGCCAGGGAGCCCGACGCTCGCGTGCGCACTGCCACCGCCTACGCACTGGGGGATGCTGTAACCCAAAGCGGCTCAGCGGAGGAGGGGGGGGCTGCGTCTGCTCTGGATGCTTTGCTCGAGGCTTCGGAAGACGAAACTGGTGATGTCCGCGTAGCGGCGATTGACTCGTTGCTTCGGGTTTCGTGGCCAAAGGAGCAAAGCGACAGAGTTGAGCAGGTGCTGGAGAAAGCTAAGTCCGATCCACACTACTGGGTCCGCCAGGCAGTGACTGAGGAATCATAAATCCTGACAGTAAACAGATACCGGAGAGGATTGTCAATGACGCAGGTAGTTAGAGCAGTTGCCGTTGGGGCACTACTGGCTGCAGTTCTCGGAGCATTGGCCGGCTGCGCGGTGGATCCGATTGAAGAGCTCAATCGTAAGGTCGAATCGCCGCGGGTCAGCACCCGAGAGCAAGCGATCCTTTCTCTCGCAAATCTCCGTGACAGACGGGCTGTGAAATTGCTCATTGATGCTCTGGCTGGAGACGAAGAGTTGTATGACGCTGCCGCCGTGGCGCTAGTCAAGCATGGGCGACAAATCCAGACGAGCCGGGAGAGAAATCCTGTGGTGGAACAGGTCAGCGAGATTGTCAGCAATACGCACTTGCCCGAGCCGTTCCGCGCTCGTGCTGTTTGGACTCTGGGCGAAATTGGCGATCGACGCAGCATACCGCTGCTGAAGGAAGTGACTGCAGGTTCGTTGGCTGATGCGACTAAGCCTATTATGAAGCAGCAGGCCGTCGAGGCCCTCGAGAAGTTAGGCTTCGATAGCGCAGGTCACAGCTATGAACTACTTATGGGAGTCTTAGTCGGCGACCTTGACGTTATTCCCGAAATAAAAGAAATGCAGCCCCCGGCGTAGCAAGATGGGTAGATCATCGATTGGTGCTTGTACAAGTGACTTACTGGTAGCTCGATTTCTCCTGTGGCTGATTCTGGCAAGTTCGCTGGTATCAGCCAGTTGTTGCTCGGCGGCAGGCCTAAGCCTCACTTGGTCTGCTCTGCCTTCGTGGGCCACCCCTGAGCCGACCTCTTTGGCGCTGCAGTCCGAGGTCCGCCCCCAATACTCCTGCTCGCGGAATGCTCTTCTGGCAGATTTCCCAACCGTCGAGCAGGCTGCCGAACTGCGTTTGGAGGGCGGTTGGCGCACTTTGTATCAGGCGGCGCCGAACTTAGTGGTTCGCCGAAGACCTGCAATCCAATATCAATACCCTGTCGATACCGGCGGACAGTGGCGAATGTCATCAGAGATATGCCCGGGCTTTCTTCCCGAGATCTATCCTGGCCGTAGTTGGGATGAGATGTGCCACCGCCGTTACCTCGAGTCTCCCTGGCTGGAGCAGCGCGGCTGGGCCAATCCCTTTAGGATTGCCCAGGAAGAAGTGCAGCGGTGGAACCGGGACGAAGATGCTGCCTGGCAGCGGGCGATGCTGGCTGCTGCCTACTGGTGGACGTATAGAGACCATCCTACTGTCGGTCGGGATACGCTACTGGCCACCCTCGGCCGTCAGCACTACCAATTTCGCGAGTTGTTGGTCGAGCACATAGCTCCAAGGGTGGTTGATCTGCTGCCTCCGATGATAAGTGAAGTCGCTGGGGGCGAGCATGAAGTTGCGATGGATCTGCGAGTTGAGAGCGGTACCTCCTTTGATTCGACCACTTCTGTCGAATCATTGCTGCTTCGTGCCGCTAAGCGGGGTCTGGGAGCGGTGGTCATTGCCGATCGCAACCGGATTGATGGCGCCCAATGGGCCCAGCAGATAGCAGACCGACTGCGGGCTGCTGGAAAGCTACCGGCAGACTTTCGGGTAGTTGTTGGGGAGCATATAGATACTACCAGCGGCGGCATTCTTGCCCTGTTCTTGCGCACCTGGGTGCCTGAGGGTATGACGATGCAGAAGACCGTGGAAATGATTCACGCCCAAGGAGGTTTGGCAATTCTGGCGCATCCAGGAGTAGCTGGAGGGCCGCGGGTGCTGCGGGAGATGCCTTTTGATGGATACCTGATCCAGGCTGGCTTCTTCGAGATGTTTCGCACCCTACAGATTCTCTACGACCCGGCACTGTCCGATAAACCTGCCCTGTATGCCAGTAACAGTCCCTACGGGGTGGCTGTTGGTCTACCATACACTAGCGTTGAGACTGATGATAACACCATCGCAGGCTTGCATGCAGCGCTGGCAGAGGGACGGGCTTACGCCGCTGGTGGTGCTTATCTGCCCTGGATGATGGCCGCCACTATGCAACCTCTTGGGCAGATAGAGACCGTGCTCAATCATTATTTCGTCTGGCACGATGAGCTGGAGAGGCAGCTTCAGAAGCTGGTGCGAGCGGATAATGTCATCATTCGTATTAGTTGGGACCGCGAACTGCAGGGATGGATGGATCTGGATCGGCTGGGCTCAGGTCTGAGGCGAATTGCCAACGGCAACTCACCGCTGCTTGAACTGCCGGAAATGGAAAGGATCGCCGTAGAGTATTCTTACTATCAGCTTAGTTACAGTCGTGCGGGAGATGTATTTTCGCTCAGTGCGCGATATATTTGGTAGGAGCATTATTAGGTATGAAGAGGTACATACGCAGATATCAACCCCGCGATCGACAGTGAGTGCTGGACGCCGCCCTTGACTATTTTAAGGTGAAGGGTATGATGTATAGTCGGATCGAGACGCTGGCTTGCAACGAACGCGGCCTACGTTTCTACCAGTAAGCCGACTACCAGGAGGTAGCTTGCAATATATACTACCTACTGTATGTACATAAGTGACCGCAAGCAAGTCTAGCCCAATGAGATTGACTCGCAGAGAGAGGGTGAATCGGTGCGAAGTCCATTGCGAAGAAGTGTATTGATTGCCATAGCAGTTTGCCTCGGTATCGGGTTTATGGCTGGGCATCCCGCTTTCTGCCAGCTGGATCTATGGTACGAGAATTGGGAGATGGCCAGCACCCAGGCTAAAGACAGCGGCAAGCCGATATACGTTTACATTTGGGAATATCCCCGGATGTCTCCTGATACCTGGGCAAGGATCAAGCAGAACAATCCCTGTTATAGGATGAGTCAATCTACTCTATCTGACAAACAAATAAAAGGAATGCTGCGCGACTACGTAATCTGTGCATTGGAAGTCCACCTGCCGCCCAATCGCCAGTTCATTCACAAGCACGCTCCGGGACTGCTACCGGACGCTGATCAGGAGCAGATAGGCTTTTCAGCCTACCGGTTGCCCTTTCATCTGTTCTTCGACAAGTCGGGGAAGAATGTTTTCCAGATCTACGGATACATCCCCACACAGTGGTTTGTGCAGACCCTGGAAGCGGTCCAACTGCTTATTAAGGGACAGGGTGCAGAAAACGGTCAGCTTGAACAGGCCCGAGCCTACGCCCGCCTGGGTCATATCTGCCTGGAACTGGAACTATACGAAGAAGCCAAGAAACACCTGGAGCGCGTCCTCGAGTTAGATCCCAGCAACAAGACCGGCGTCAAAGCCGATGCCGAGCTGGATCTGACCATCATCTCCATACCGGATACTCCGACGAAGGCCAGCCGTGCCCTGGAGAGCTACCTTAATGATCATCCCAACTCTACTCGCCGCACCGAGGTACGCTACTTTTGGGCGGTGGCCCAGTATTTAGCTGGCGATCATAGCGGCGCAACCCGGATACTGGAACAGATCGCGGGTATCCGAAAGCCTGGCTCCGAGCAGGAAAAACGCTGGATTGAACACGCGGCAGTGCTACTGCAGCAGTTGCGAGTCCAACAGTAAAACAGCCCCAGTATGCCACACATCCCGGCGGTTAGTGCTTTCGGCACACACACTAAACGGAACCATTGTCACGGTAGTACGTCTAATAGAACGTATTAGATGGGAAACTTAGATTGATATGATGACTCAGGATATAGAAAACCGACTGCAGGAGCTACAGGAGACGCTTCAACAGGTTGGCGATCGTCTTTGACCTGTCGGCACGCCGTGGGCAAATAGCGCAACTTGAAAATCGCACTAAACATCCGGATTTCTGGGATGACCCCCACAGTGCTCAACAGCTTATGCGGAAGCTCAGTGCTCTGCGTAGCACCGTCGAGCCGTGGGGAGAACTCAGCGAGAAGCTGGAAGATTACCAGGTACTTCTGGAACTGGCTACCGAAGAAGACGATGAGTCGGTTGCTCGGGAGGTTGCTGAGGGCCTGGATGCTGCCGAAAAGCAGCTCGAAGAGTTGGAGCTTGCTGCTATGCTCGGCGGCAAGTATGACCCAGAGAATGCCATCCTGACCATAACGGCAGGGGCCGGAGGCACTGAGGCCTGTGACTGGGCCGAAATGTTGCTGCGTATGTACCGCTTGTGGGCGGACGCTCATGGCCTTGAGTTCCAGGTCATCTCTTTCGTCGAAGGTGACATGGCTGGCTTTCGCAATGTCACTGTGCGAGTAGTCGGACCAACTACCTTTGGCTATTTGAAAGCGGAAAGTGGCGTCCATCGGCTGGTGCGCATCTCGCCCTTTGACAGTTCCAAGCGCCGCCACACCAGCTTTGCCTCGGTTGATGTGATACCGGAGGTCGAAGAAGACCTCGAAGTTGATATCAATCCTGAGGAGCTGCGCATCGAAACATTCCATTCCGGCGGTGCCGGCGGCCAGCATGTTAACAAAACCGATTCGGCGGTGCGCGTCACTCATGAACCGACGGGGATTACTGCCCAATCGCAGGCCGAGCGCTCGCAACATGCTAATCGGCGCTTCGCTCTGCAGGTGCTGCGTGCCCGGCTGGCCGAACGCCAGCGCCAGCAGCGCTCGGAGGAGATTGACCAGATTCGCGGCAGCAAACAGGATATTGCCTTTGCCAGCCAGATAAGGTCGTATGTTATGCAGCCCTACACAATGGTCAAGGATCATCGTACCAATGTCGAAGTATCCAATGTCGAAGCAGTGCTTGACGGAGAACTTGACCAGTTCATCCGGGCTTATCTACTAATGACAGTAGGAGAAGGCGGTGAGATGTAATGAGAAAGATAGCGATAACGGCGATAATCGCTACACTAATAGTGGCCGGTGCTGCATGGTGGACGATCGGCGCAGCCGGCACCTCCACCCTGTCCACTCAGAATGCCACCCGCGCTGAGACCAGTTTCGGTGACTTGACCACTGATGCCTTGTGCTCTGCGACCAAGTGCACTGTGGGACTGGTTGCCGCAGTTGCCTTCAAGCCGGGGACAATTCCTGCGGATAATCCTACAGCCCAGCAGATAGCCAGCCTGCTGCAGACTCCCGACGAGAAGTGGGCCGTCTCCAAGCTGAGCGGCGCCCAGATCCGCGCCGCCCTGGAGCGCAGTCTCAGCCGACTGCCCCTGCCCAACGGTGCGTTCCTACAGGTCTCGGGGCTGAAAGTGAAGTACAATCCCCAGGCTCCGCGCAATCACCGCATTACCTCGCTGCAGACCAACACCGGTCCGCTGCAAGTTAACAAGAAGTACCAGGTGGTTATGCCGCTGTTTCTGGCCAAGGGTGGCTCGGGCTACTTCCAGATATTCGACAAAGACGACATCGTCCGTCAGGGCAATGTCGGCCTGGCGGCGATCATCAAGCAGTTCGTTGACTCCAAGGACGAATTGAACTACACCGGCCAGGGCCGTATCACCGTGGGCAGATAAATCCAGAAGTGCACTGAAATCCTGGCGGGCGAGCCTCTGTGACAGCAGCGCGAGTAGGCGCGAACCTGACAAAGGATTAGCTGGGTTGGGCGCGAATAGTTGCTTGGCATGTCTACCACTGAGGCTGTCAAACAACCTCGCTGTGGCTTCACTCTAATAGAGTTGCTTGTGGTGATGGCCATCATTGCCGTCCTGGCTGCCCTTCTGTTTCCCGTCTTTGCCAAGGCGCGGGGCAGTGCCCAGACTGTCACCTGTATCTCCAACATTAAACAGCTTCTGCAGGCCTCCCAGATGTACTGTAATGACCACGATCGCCGACTGGTGCCAGCCCGAAACTGGGACAACTCGTATGGGACATTAGGTGTTACCTGGTGTCTGTTGCTTCAGCCCTACATTAAGAACAAGGAGATTCTGACCTGCCCACTGGACTCAACGCCCCAGACGGCCCGCAACAGCACCGACTTGTCGCACAGCTACGGGATCAACTACGGCTTGACCTATCTGACCGGCTACGGCCAGCAGCACCTGGCCCGCTCGATGTCCAGTCTGGAGGATGTCAGCGAGTTGATTATGTTTTTCGATATGAAATCTGAAGTCGGCGCGATGGGCAGTTCATACGTCTCGCATCGGCTCAGCCGTGTAGCCTTCCGTCACAACGATAAGGCCAGCTTCGGCTTTCTGGATGGTCACGCCAAAGTGCTGCACGCGAATCAAGTTGATGACGGAAAGTTCTGGATACCCTAATCTGAGCCAGCAACAAGCTGGCGATGGACTCTGAAGGAGAAAATGCACAATGAGAACTGCTATAAGATGGTTAACGGTTGCAGTAATAGTTAGTCTGGCTGTGACGACGGGCACAGTGTGGGCGCAGGAAGAAGAGCAAGCCAAAACGCCCCAGCAGGTGGTCGGCGAGTTTGGTGACGCGATAGCATTTACGGTCCAGTATCCCCAAGTCCAAGGGGAAGAGCTCAAGCCGCTAATGGGCCTGGTTACTGAGCACTCCCGAGAGAAGTTGCAGTCTTTAGGCTCTCGTCTGGTCGACCCGCTGCTGATGTGCATGGTGTTTCCCAGACTGGCACCAGAGGAGCCAGCGGTTGACGGGGACACTGTTACCGTTGCTGCCCTGCCCCAGCCACGATCGCTGGAGGTAAAGTTAGTCAAGGAGGAAGGACAGTGGAAGGTGGATTTGCTGGCCACGCTGGCGGGCTTGCCCAAGCCGTTCGCAGTCACCGTCGAGGAGTTGGAGGCCCAGGCCGCGAGGCTACCCGGGGCGGCAGTGCCTCAGGCTCAGGCCGGTGAACAACCTCCCGCCGCAGATACTGGTGAGGTAGAGCAGCCCAGCCCGGTCATAGAGATCACGCTGGACAACTTCAAAGAGGAAGTGCTGGAGGCGGAGATTCCCGTGCTGTTGGACTTCGGATCACAGGGCTGCCCTGAATGCGATGACCTCAAGCCAGTGTTTGATGAACTGGCCCGTGATTATGCCGGCACAGTCAGGTTCGGTTCAGTTGACGCCAACCGCAACATTTCACTGACCATAGCGTTCCAGGTGATTAGGATTCCTTGTTTGGTGCTGTTTCACAGCGGAGAGGAACTCGCCCGCACTATCGGCTATAAGAACCAACAGGAACTGAGAGATTGGATCGAGCAAAACCTCCCTACACAGGACTAAGCGGCCCTGCCTCCTGCGGAAGGAATATGCACTTACCGAGACCAACCTAACTCAGATAGACTACCCAATGCCGCTTGCTCATCTTTTTGCTGCAGGCGGTTGGATTTGTTGTTTACAGGAGTGTATTAGATGGAACTTGACGAGCGACAGATAGCTGTCTCCCAGATGAATGACGAAGAGCTTCAGGCCGAGCTTGACCGCCACGGCGTGGTGCTGACGCCCTACGAGGCGCGGCGTATCGTCGAGCTTATTGGCCGCGATCCTACCCTCTGCGAGCTGCATATTTTTAATTCAGAGTGGAGCGAGCATTGCTCGTATAAATCGAGCAAAGCGACTCTGGAGGAGTTCCTTCCCACTGATGCGCCCAACGTCATCCAGGGCCCCGAGGAAGACGCCGGAATTGTCTTCTTTGCTGAGCATAAGGGCAAGCGCTACGGCATTGTAATTGCCCACGAAAGCCACAATCATCCCAGTCAGGTCTTGCCCAATGAGGGCGCCGCTACCGGCATCGGCGGAATTGTCCGCGACGTGGACTGTATGGGCGCGGACATCATCGCTACTGCCGATCCGCTGCGCTTCGGCGACCCGCACGGTGAGCATGCCGAGCGAACGAGGTGGATCGTCCGTGGGGTGGTAGACGGCATCTGGCAGTACGGCAATGCCCTGGGCGTGCCCAACCTGGGCGGCGATGTCTAC
>JALGTD010000162.1 GCA_029821515.1 Candidatus Zipacnadia bacterium
ACTCAGACCAAGTGTCGCCGCAATATGCCGCCGCATCTCTGGAATATGGTCAGCCAGCCGCGGGCGCTCGGCAATGATGGTGGCGTCCACATTAGTCGGACGATAGTCCGCTTCGCTTACCAGCTCCATTGTTCGGGCCAGCAGCTCCGTGCTGTCAGCATCCTTGTAGGCAGGATCAGTGTCAGGAAAATGCTGGCCGATATCACCCAGGCCGGCGGCTCCCAGCAGGGCATCGGCAATAGCGTGGAGCAGCACGTCGGCGTCGGAATGACCAGCCAAGCCCCGGTCGAAGGGAATCCTGATTCCGCCCAGCATCAGGGGGCGCTGGGCAGCGAAGGGATGCACATCGAAGCCGTGGCCAATACGCAATTGCTGGCTGCCGGCTATCAACGCTTGGGCCCGCTGCCATTCGTCGGGAACGGTAATCTTGAAGTTACGCACCTCGTCTTCTACCATCGTCACCGTCCCTCCAAGCTGCTCCACCAGGCTGGCATCATCGGTAGCTTCCCAACTCTCTGCTCGCGCTTGCTGATAAGCGTCGTATATCGTAGAGAAGCGAAAAGTTTGCGGGGTCTGGGCATGCCACAGGCTGGATCGGTCCACCGTACTGGCAACGCCCAGCTTCTCATCAACCTGCTTAAGCGTGTCGGTAACCGGCCGAGCGGCGAGGGCGGCTCCGGTCTGTTCAGCAACGACGATTGTCCGCGATATGACCTCTGTGCTAACAAATGGGCGCGCCGCATCGTGTATGGCCACCAAATCAGGAGGGTCATCACTAAGAACCTGCAGCCCAGCAAAGACCGAATCACAACGAGCCTTGCCGCCGGCAATGACCGCTGTTAGTTTAGTCAGACCGGCCTGCTGCGCTATTGATTGAGCGGTATCACAATAGCCTGCAGGAACTACCAGCACTATCTGGGTGACCTCGGGGACTTGCTCAAAGGTATGAGCCGACCACAGGAAAAGCGGGCTAGCACCCAACTGAAGGAAGGCCTTGGGAACCGCACAGCCCAGCCGCCGGCCCTGGCCGGCGGCAACTATGAGAGCGGCCGTCCTGCACGCTTGTTCGGAGGCTGTCACTGGTCTTTGCCGCCTCCTCGCTAGCGACGGTCGTCCTCAGGCAGCTCAGCGAATATCATCTTGCCAGCATTTGTCTGCAGGACACTAATGACAACCACCGGCAGCATCTGGCCGATGGCCCTGGCTGCACCCTCGACAACAATCATAGTACCATCGTCCAGATAGCCCACACCCTGTTCAGGCTCCTTGCCTTCTTTAACAATGGTGACGGTCAGCTCTTCGCCAGGAAGGAATACAGGCTTGAGGGCGATAGCCAGTTCATTTACATTGAGCACAGGTACACCATTAAGCTTGGCGATCTCATTGACGCTGTAGTCATTAGTGACGACTGTGGCATCTTTGGCTCTGGCCAGCTTTACCAGGCGTGTGTCTACTTCTTCGTAGGGCACCTCTTCATCGCTGTAGTCTTCATAGATGGCGACCTCAACACCATCCAGGGCTTTCAGAGTATTGAGCATATCCAGCCCTCGGCGACCCCGGGCACGCCGGAGATTATCGCTGGAATCCGCGATGTAGCGAAGCTCCTGGAGAATGAAATCAGGAACGAACAAAGCACCCTCCAGAAAGCCACTTTCGACAACATCAGCAATACGTCCGTCGATGATGACGTTAGTGTCCAGCATCTTCGGCCTGATACGGGCACGGGCAGTTGCGTCGCTCAGCGGGAATGAACTCTCCAAGTTAGGAAAGACGTAAACTATCTGCCCTCGCGCACTCATCGCAAATCCAACACCCAGTACTATCCCGACCACGCTAGCAAAAATCCTGATCGGCAACCCATATCCGGGGATTTCCGCGAAGGGAACTGTGATCAGCAGAGCCACCACTAATCCTAGCGTGATGCCGATTGCTCCTGCGATCTTGTCCACCAGTGCTACTCGTTCGAAGTAGTTGACCCAGGACACAATTTTACGAAAGGAAAACAGCGCGGCCAAGAATCCCAAAAGGCCACCAACCACATTGAGGCCAGCCGCAAACAAAAGTGCATCATGGCTGCCGCTTTCCAAGTGCACCCGCGGTAACAGCCCTTGCGCAATAAGATTACCAAAGATGATTCCGACCAATACTACAGCAGCGACAAATAATGACCACAAACCTCTGAGGATAAACACCGCCGTACCCCCCTCTCGGCTATATGTATATAAACAAACGACTAAATGTGGTTAGAAATATCCTGATTGTCAAACGGCGCTATCTACACAGTTTCCGGGACGCATAACTTACACAGCTTACATTTTACTTCATTTTTCACGAATTTGCCAATACACCTCACCCACCCAGCCAGTAAGTATTGAGTCGCTGCGCAATGCTAGTCGCAACTACTGTAACCGCACTCGTAACATTTGCGGCAGCCTTCCTCATGATACAACACCCCACCACACTCCGGACAGGCCCCCGCATGACCGTTGCGCTCCTGCTCGAAGTCTATCTGCAACTGCTCCTCTTCCGGCAACACAGTACGCTCCAGAGCTCGACCAAAGGCGTCAGCACACGACAGTATCTTGCCACCACCTGGTTCCCAAGCCGGCATGTGACAACTTATGCCCTTGAGCTGCTTGATGATGTGTTCCGGACCTATCCCTGACCGCAGAGCCAGGGACATCATCCGAGCCAGCGCTTCGGTCTGGGAAGCCACGCAGCCACCGGCCTTGCCCATATTTCCGAACACTTCAAACGGCCCGCGATCATCGGAATTAATCGTCACATAGAGCTTACCACATCCGGTAATCATAGTGCGGGTCACGCCGGTGACCGCTTCCGGACGGGGACGGGGCTCAACAGAGACTCCTGGCATCTGTTTTGCTTCTTCAGTCTTACCCGTGCTGAGCACCTGGCTATCACGGCAGCCGTCCCGGTAGACCGTTACTCCCTTGCATCCCAGCTCATAGGCCCGCAGATAGGCATCTCTTACATCATCCTGGGTGGCTTCATTGGGCAGATTAATGGTCTTGGAGACAGCGTTGTCGGTAGACCTCTGAAAGGCTGCCTGGATCCGAAGGTGCCACTCAGAGCTAACCTCGTGAGCCGTGCGGAACAGCTCGCGCACCTCCGCCGGCACTTCATCAAGGCCTTCCAGAGTACCGCGGGCAGCAACTGCCTTCTTGAGTTCCGGTGAGAAAAAGCCGCGGTCCTGAGCAATCTGCTCAAATAACGGATTCATCTCCATCAGTTCAGTCCCATCAAGCACTCGCCTGATAAACCCGACTGCAAACAGCGGCTCAATGCCGCTGGAGGTACCGGCAATGATACTGATGCTGCCGGTGGGTGCTATGGTCGTCAGCGTGGCGTTGCGCAGCTTCATTCCCCCGTTGGAACTGTAGATGCTCTTGTCCCAATTAGGGAATATACCCCGCTGCTGTGCCAACTTCGCGGAGGCCTCGCGGGCCTGCTCCAGAATGAAGCTCATCAGCTTCTCAGCAAGCTCTATCGCCTCCTGGGAGTCATAGCGAATGCCCAGATGAATCAGCATGTCAGCAAATCCCATCACGCCCAGGCCTATCTTCCGGTTGGCCCGGGTAACCTCGGCAATCTCGGGCAGCGGGAATTCGTTCATATCAATGACATTATCCAGGAACCGAACCGCGACGTGAACCGTATCACCAAGCTTATCCCAGTCAATCTCGCCGCTGCCAATCTCCCCGACAACCATTTTCGTCAGATTAATCGAGCCAAGATTACATGATTCATAAGGCAACAGCGGCTGCTCCCCGCAGGGATTGGTACTCTCAATCTCACCCAGCTCCGGCGTAGGATTATCCGCATTGATGCGGTCAATGAATACGACACCGGGGTCCCCGCACTCCCAGGCGCTTTGCACGATACTCTCGAAAACCGCGCGGGCGGGCAGAGTATCGGTTACCGCGCCGGAACGCGGGTTGATTAGGTCATAGGACCCGTCGGCTTTTATCGCCTCAATGAACTCATCGGTAGCCGCCACGGAGATATTGAAGTTAGTCAGTTCGCTCTGGTTGCGCTTTATGTTAATGAACTCGCGAATATCAGGATGATCTACTCGCAACACTGCCATGTTAGCGCCGCGCCGCGTGCCTCCCTGTTTTATGGCATCAGTGGCCGCATCAAAGACTCGCATAAACGACACTGGGCCTGACGATATGCCTTTGGTTGAGCTAACGATGTCGTCTTTGGGGCGCAGCCGCGAGAAGGAAAAACCGGTGCCGCCGCCACTCTTATGGATGAGAGCGGTGTTCTTGACCGCCTCAAAGAT
>JALGTD010000006.1 GCA_029821515.1 Candidatus Zipacnadia bacterium
TTCTCCTCACACGAAACGCCCGAGAATATCATCAAGATCATTGACTCGGGCCTGTTTGACGGCATTATCTGCCAGTATAACCTGCTCGACAGCGCGCCGGGCAGCGGCGGCCATGCCGCCGGCTCAGGTAACGAGCCGGTCATTGCCCATGCCCATGAGAAAGGGATGGGGGTGCTGATTATGGGTACAGTAGCCGGGGGGCGACTGGCGATGGTCTCCTCCGAGCAGCTCAAGGAGATGATGCCCGGAACTACTACCACTGTCCCCGACCTGGCTATCCGCTATGTGCTGGCTAACCCCGGAGTCACCTCGGCGATGTCGGGCATGAACACGGTAGAGATGGTCGAGGAGAACTGTGCTTCGGCCAGCCACGAGCAGCCTCTTACCGAGGCTGAATATGAGCAGATCCGCAAGATTGTGGAACGCAACGAGAAGCTGGCGGAGTTGTATTGTACTGGAACGCAACGAGAAGCTGGCGGAGTTGTATTGTACTGGTTGCAACTACTGTCAGCCCTGCCCACAGGGTGTGCCAATACCCAAGATATTTGAGGCGATGAACTACCATCGTGTCTGGGGCATGACTGACCATGCCAAGAATATGTATAGCAAGCTGGATGTAAACGCCGAGGCCTGTGTGGAATGTGGGGAATGCGAGGAGCAGTGCCCGCAGGATATTCCTATCATTGAACAGCTTAAAGAGAGTCACGCTGCGCTCAGTGAATAGTACCGTTACTGGCTAATAAGATATCCCGAAACAGGAGGGAAGTAAGCGACTATGGAATATGTCAAGTTTGGGAACAGCGGCGTGCAGGTCTCCCCGCTCTGTCTGGGCTTTGTGGATCTGCCCAATCGAGTTGAGGAGGATGAAGCGGTTGGTGGAGTTCACGCGGCGCTGGATCATGGCATAAACTTCATTGACTGCGCCGATGCCTATGGGCAACATGGTGAAGAAGTTCTGGGGCGCGCCTTGCAGGGGCGCCGGGACGACGTGGTGCTGGCCACCAAGTTCTGGGTACGAATGGGCGACGGACCAAACACTGGCGGCTGCTCGCGCCGGCACGTTATGCAGGCTGTCGAGGATAGCCTGCGCCGGCTGCAGACCGACTACATTGATCTGTATATGCTCCACCATCCCGATCCCAATACGCCCGTCGAAGAGACGCTTTCCACACTGGATGTGCTGGTGAAGCAGGGCAAAGTGCGCTATATCGGAGTCTGTAACCACTATGCCTGGCAGATGGCTCATATGCTTGGTGTCAGTGCCCGGCACAACTGGGAGCCGCTGGTTTGTATCCAGTGTCGCCATAACATTATTGATAGGGTTATCGAGAACGAGACTATCCCGTTCTGCGAGCGGTTCAACATTGCTACTATGATTTACGGCCCGCTGGGTGGGGGACTACTGACGGGGCTTTACCAGCGAGACAAGCCGCTTCCCGAAGGTGCCCGCTACGGGCGATCGAAGTCTGCAACAGAAGAGGAGTGCGGCGAGAATTTTTTCGATATTCTCGATGGGTTACAGGAGATTGCGGGCGGCTATGGGATAAAGCTGACAGATTTGGCCTACGCATGGCTACTGGCCAAGCCCTATGTCACTTCGGTCATAATGGGGGGTAGCCGCGCCGAGCACTATCAGGCGCTGTGGGACGTAGTAGAGGTAGAGCTGGATTCCGAGGACATCGAGCGGATTGATGAACTCTCCGAGACGCGCCGCTACCGGCCGTTTGCCAACCAGGGTATGATCCAGGGTGCGCCACTGGCGCTGAACTGGCTGTAGGTGGCTTGAGCAGCGCAGGATCTTCTGCGAAAGTGCCATAACTACCGCCAGGGCTTCTGAGCGTGACAGACCGGCCAGTCAGCAGTCAAGGCTACTGGGCAGTTGACTCGCTGACTACCCTCGCATCAGCGAATACTTCTTCGCGCAGCTCATCAAGCAGGCCCAGGTCGTAAGCCAGGTCCAGCACTGTATATCGGTCGCGGAAGCAGCTGGCGAAGTGGTAAGCGTTGACCAGTTCGGTGTCACTGATGCCCAGAATGGCTGCTGTGCAGGGGATGCCCGCTTTCTGGTAGATCCTCCGAAGCTCCTCGGCGGGTGTGAACAGCGGCGCGAGTTTGCTCCACGTCTTGTCCGGCTTGTCGAGGAGTGCTGCAAGCTGACTGTGTAGCTCTTCATCTTCAGCGTATTTGCTCAGAGCAACTTCTGCGACTTCCTCGGCTGCGTGCGGCCCAATCAGCGGTGCATAATGGTCGCGGGTCTGGCGGGCAAACTCTTTGGCTGGCAAACGTCTGGCTGCTACCTCATCCAGATCAATCTCGGCCAGGCGCGGCCAGAGCTGTTCGTAAAGTGCGGCGCAGATCAGATCCCCTACGGCCACCTGCAGGCCGTGCAGATTGCGAGTGCGCCCACGGACTGGCGCAATCATATCCCAATAGTGGGAAATCAGGTGACCTCCTCCTGACCCTGGCGAGGAAGTGTTGGCCATCTGCATAGCGATTCCTGCCAGTATTAGGCCGGCCGTCAGCACGGCAAGGGCCTGGGAGTCGCCCGAGTGGATGTCAGCAGCCACCGCGCGGCATTGCTGGTCGGCCTGGTCAACAATTTGTGCAATCCACGGGCAGAAGTAGTCGCCGCGCAGCAGTGAGGCCAGCTTCCAGTCGGTGCTGCTGGGGGAACGCGAGATCAGATCGCCGACTCCGGCGGCCTGCATTTGCGTTGGAGCGCTGGCGATGACGTCAATGTCTGCGATTATTGCGACGGGTGGGGTTGCCGGAATCGCCTGCTTGATGGCACCGCAACGCAGGGCGGCGATACCCGAAGAATACCCGGTCATAGAAGCAGCCGTGGCCACCGATAGGTAGGGGATGGCCAGGCGGGTCGCGGCCAACTTAACGATATCATTTATCGTCCCGCTGCCCACCGCAATGAGATACTCACACCCCTCAGCTTCCCGCTGGACTATTTGGACTGGCTCGTCGGTGGCTTCGACATCGCTCTGCCCTGATTCTGGTTCAATCAACAACTTCCTAACGTCTTCACTATCCTGGTCAAGTATGATAGCAGCCACGTGGCCGGCGGCTTTGTATGTATTGGCGTCGGCAACCAGCAGTGCAGCACCTGCCAGGTGTAGCTCGGTGAGCACCTCGGGAAGCTGGCTGAGCGCGCCCGGGGCGATGATTACCTGCTGGGTGGGAGTCTGGTGAAGCCGCCCGCACGAGCAGGACCGCTGCGCCTGCAGCAACTCCCTGATGCTGCTCATAAGTTGCTGATATTCGTCGCCAGTCATCATTCAGTCTGCTTCCCTCAAGTCAGGTGATAGCACCCGATAGCAAGTAGGCCGGGGATTGGTACCACCACCGCCCCCAGTAGCGCCCGCCATCCGTTAGGACTCTTCGTTGGCCTCTTTCGCACCACCGCGGCCGTATTCTCTGAGCGTCCGGGCCATCTGGTGTAGGCGATCTTGAACTGCGTAATGCACAGTACCTTCGGGGTAATTGCCCTCTCCGTCCACCTCGCCGGCGGGCACACCGGTCAGGATCTCGAGGGCCTCGTCAAGGGTTTCCACCGCCCAGGTGTGGAATTGGCCGGCTTCAACTGCCTCGACGACCTCTTCGCGCAGCATTATGTTGCGCACATTAGCAGCGGGGACCACCACGCCCTGGTTGCCAGTCAGTCCCTTGACCTTGCAGGCTGCAAAGAAACCCTCGACTTTGCGGGTGACCTCGCCGATGGCCTGGACCGAACCGTGTTGGTCTACTGAGCCGGTTACCGCGATGTCCTGGCGCAGCGGCACGCCGCTGATGCTGGAAAGCAGAACAAGCAGCTCGGCACAGGATGCGCTGTCTCCCTCGACGTGGCTGTAGCTCTGTTCAAAGCTGATACTGGCCGCACAGGACAGAGGCTGGTCGGAGGCATACTTCTGGCGCAGGTAGCCGCTGAGTATCAGGACGCCCTTGTTATGAATAGGCCCCGACAGCTCTGCCTCCCGCTCGATATTGACAACCCCGGCAGTGCCCAGTGAGCTACGGGCGGTAATGCGAGTGGGCATCCCCATGGTGTAGTCACCCAGCACAGCAATATGCAAGCCATTTATCTGCCCAGTAACCTCGCCCTCGGTCTCGATTAGCAGTGTCCCTTGCTCAATCAGCTCCAGCAGGCGTTCTTCGACGCGGTTAGACCGCCAGATGAACTGTTCCAGGGCATTCTGGACATCTTCGGCCTGCACCAACTCCCCGTTGCCATTACGGTCAGCCCAATAAGCTGATTCGCGCACCAGGTCCAGCACATCAACGAACTTGGTGGTCAGCTTCTCCTGGTCAGAAGCGGTACGAACTCCGTATTCAACGACCTTGGCTGCTGCTTCGGCAGAGAACGGTGGCAGATCTTCTTCGTGGCACTTTGTGGCGATGAAGCGAGCGTACGCCTGAATCGTCTCGTCACTGCGATCCATAGTGGTGTTGAAGTCGGCCTTGACCTTAAACAGCTTGCCGAACTCGTCGTCGTACTGGTACAGCAGGTAATAGACCAAGGGGCTGCCAATGAGCACCACCTTGATGTTCAGCGGTATCGACTCAGGCTCGAGGCTGACTGTGGAGATGAGTCGCATCTGGTCCTGGATGGACTCAATGCTGACTTGCTGGTTCTTCAGGCAGCGCTTTAGAGCTTCCCAGGCGAAGGGGCGGCGCAATACCGCCTCCGCCTCCAGGATGAGATAGCCGCCATTGGCCTGGTGCAGCGCGCCGGGCTTGATCATAGTAAAATCTGTGGTCAGCGCGCCCATCCGCGTCTGGTATTCGATCTCGCCGGTCAGGTTGTCGATAGTAGGATTCATCTCAAAGACCACCGGCGCGCCTTCGAGTCCCTCATTGATTATTAGGGCATTGATTCGGTATCGGTCGTAGGGCGTGTGTGCAGCGCCGATAAATGCCTCGGGAATGGGGAAGGAGGGAGTATGCTCCTCTCCGTCACGGAAACGGGTAACATTCTCGACCAGGTCGTGTTTCACGTGCTGGAAGTGTTTGACCACCGCTTCGCTTTTTTCGTATTCTTGGATCAGTTCGTCAATCAGGTGGCCGGTGGCGAACTGAATAGTCTGTCGGTCAAGTTGTCGCAGGGCCTTGCGCGCTTGCTTCTCTCTGCGGCGCAGCTCCTGCATAAGATCCACCAGTTCGTCCTGGAGTTGCTCGCGCTTCTTGTCTAACTCTTCGCGCTCTTCTTCGCTCATCTCCTCGTATTGTTCGGGCGTGATTACTTCGCCTTTAGGGGCTGGGGCGACGACCAGGCCGCCGGGACTGCGTCCGATGGTAAAGCCGGCCTCTTCCGCATTCTTCTCGAAGCCCTGCATCTCACGAGCGCGCTCTTCGCGGAATTCGCTTAGTAGTTCGTCGCGCTGGTCCTGGTATTCATCGCTGTCGAAGACATGTTCGATAGCCTGGGTTATATCTTCAATGAGTTCGTCAACGTCGTCGGCAAGTTGCCGGCCTGCGCCGGGGTCTAACTGCAGAGCTACCGGCGAGCGCGGATCGTGGAAGTTATACGCATAGCACCAATCAGAAGGCGCCGGCTGCTCGGCGGCAATGGCCTCCAGCGTCTGGCGGGTGAGTGTCGTCCGCCCCGATCCTACCGGCCCCAGCACAAAAACGTTATAGCCCTCACTGGGAATAGTCGCCCCGAAGTCAACTGCTGCCACGGCTCGCTGCTGGCCGATTGGCTCGGTCGCCGGCTCCAGTTCAGCGGTACTCTCCATCCCCAGGCTGGCTGGGTCGCATACCCAGCGCAGCTTCTGGAAAGGAACTTCAAAGTCATTGATGCTCAAGCGAAATCACCTCAACTAAGCTACAAGAGCTTACTGTTCATACTCCGTGATACTGCATATGATTCACAGCGGCGCGGTCACATATTATCCACGAACCGTACCAATACCTCCTGCCGGGAGAAGACTTCTGCGAGATTGGGGAGTTAGGTCGGTGAAGAACTCCGCGAGTTGGTCAGATCGGCACTATCTGGAATTGCGGGGAGCAACGCAAATTGGTGATAACCGACAACCAACAAGCAGCTACCACAGGGGCGTAGTTGCGTTCAGGCGGCTTCACGGTCAGCTTTCAGCCACGACAAAGCGCTCCAGATTTCCAAATACTTCTTGGTCTACTTCGATCTGCGCTTCCACATAGTCGGCTTCGTACTGCTCGGTGATGACATGTCCTCGCTGGTGGATCATATCCAGCAAATCCAGGTGGTCATAGGGCAGGCGAATTGTCGCTGTAGTGCGCCGCTTGCGGACCAACTCGCGAAGAAATTCGGCCAATTCTTCCAGCCCCATTCCATTGGTTGCTGACAGCGGTACTGCATTGGGCAAGCGCTTGAGTCGCTCCCAGGTGGTCTCTGGGTCCTCGACCAGGTCCCATTTGTTGAGGGCAGCGATATAGGGCTTGTCCAGTGCTTCCAGTTCGCCCAGGATTTGCTGGCTGGCGCGGTGCTGTTCCAGTGCCTCCGGGGCACTGGCATCAACCACTTCAACTATGATATCGGCCTGTATAGCCTCTTCCAGTGTGGAGCGGAAGGCTGCAATTAGATTTGGCGGCAAATTGCGCAGGAAACCGACAGTATCGCTGGCCAGTACCGTAACGCCGCCGCCCAGATCTACCCGGCGAGTCGTCGGGTCCAGGGTCTCGAACAGACGGTCGTGGGCCTCGACCTCCTGTGAGCCAGCCAACGCGTTGAGGAGACTCGACTTACCAGAGTTGGTGTAGCCGACGATGCTGATTGTTGGCAGCCCAGAGCGGTGGCGCGCTTCGCGCTCGGTATCCCGGCGGCTTGCTACCTCTTCCAGCTCGCGGCGGACTTGCCTGATGCGACGGCGCAGTTGCCGCCGGTCGGTCTCCAGTTGGGTCTCGCCAGGCCCGCGGACGCCGATGCCCAAAACGCGCCCTCCGCCGATACGCGACATCATCTTCCCGTGGCCGACCAGCCGTGGCAGCAGATAGGTAAGTTGAGCCAGTTCCACCTGTAGTTTGCCCTCGCGGCTGCGGGCGTTCTGGGCAAATACATCCAGGATTAGCTCCACCCGGTCCAGCACTTTCCACTCCTCCAGCACATCCAGAATATTGTTAATCTGGGCTGGCCTGAGCGTGGCATTGAAGACCACCATATCTGCCTCATTGGCCTTGAGTGCCTCTCTGATTTCCTCCAGCTTGCCCTTTCCCACATATGTCGCCTGGTGCGGCTTGCTACGGGTCTGGGTAATCACATCCACCACCGAGGCGCCGGCTGCCCGCACCAGTTGCAGCAGCTCCTGCATTGCCGACTTGCTGGCGCCGGAATAGTCCTCGATGCCCACCAGCACTGTCCGCTCTGGCTCGAGTGTGATCTCTGCACGGCCAACAATTATTTGTTCGTCAAACGCCAATTCTGCCGTCCTCCTCACTGCCTGTTACAGATATCCCAGGTTGCGCAGTCGGTCTCTGATTATATCCTCTTCGTCAATCGAATAGGCTGGACCTTGTTGGCGGTCGTCATCCGGGATTTCGGACGCAGCATTAATGTTGACTGGCAGTGGCTTGGTGAAACATTCATCCAGCGCCCTGCCGTCCATATACTCAGGCACCGGCTGGCGCAGCAGCCTGAGCATAGTTGGAGCTATATCCTCAATGCGGGCCTGCGCGATTTGCGCGCCGCTGCGCACTCGTGGCCCATACACAATCACGGTTCCCTCGGGCGCATGTCCGCCGGTTATGCCGGGTACCGGGATAGCTGGCTCTACCTCCAGGTGGCGACCTCCAAAGTCGGCAATCAAAGGCCCCTCCAAGGTGATCTTCTGATTCCACCAGACTCCTATGTCGGGTATGACATCCAGATGTGGGCCTGAGTAGAGCTCCTCGCGGCGGAAGACGCGACTGGCAGCCGGCTGGCCGGTGGCTGCATCTGTGGCCGAGGATATTAGCTCGATCAGTTGCGCCCGAACTTCCTCATATTGGTCACCGGGCGCGACTATTCCCTGTGGCTGGCGCCCGCGCAGATTCACCCACGGAGCAGTCTCCCAGTAGTAAGAGTAAGCCTGCGTCTGCGCCCAGTTGATATTCTCAGTTAAGCGCCGGGAAAAGAACGATTCTACCGCTCTTCGCCCCAATGAGCTATTATACAGCCGTATCTTTACAGCCTTGGGCAGCAGTTGGTGCAACTGCTCAGCCAGCTTCCGACCCAGCGCAGTGACCGCAGTCCCCAGCTTAGGCCGCTTATCCACGGTCAGCCCGGCCGCTCGCAGCAGGTTCGGCATATAGGTGCGCCCGCGATTATAGACAGCGGCGCCGTGGTCGGAAGCGATAATGATGACAGTATCGTCACCGGCCAGCTCTCGCCACTGACCGATGATCTCATCAATAGCCTGATATATGCACAGAACCGGATTGCCCCACTGCTCTACCAGTTTCGGATCGTACTGCGGATGGCTGGGATCACACAAGTGCCAGAAATAGTGCTGTACGGCGTCGGTCTCCACGAAAGCAATAGCGAACAGGTCCCAGCTCTGTCCCTCGTACAGGTGCTTCCCGATCTCTGACTTTTTATGTAGGCTGGCCAAGGCTGTCTCAAGAGCCCGGTCGTAGCGGTTGCGCAGGGCGTGATGCTTGATCTCGGCGTGAAACGGATACCTGCCAAAGCGCTGGCGTAGTTCACCAGCCAACTCCGGCGGCCACGTCGCACCATTATGCCCCAGCGACGGGCACAGCCAGCCGGCGACTCCCAAGCCGCTAAGTTCTTCCATCGGATAAGTGCACGGAATATTCAGGCAGGCCACCTGACTGCCTGCGGCGCTGAGCAGGGGAAATATGGTGGGCACCTTGATATCGGCTGAGGTTATCCGCCGCACTTGATAAGTGCCCGGCACCGGCTGCAGGAAGCTGAATATGCCGTGTTTACCTGGATTGACGCCGGTTATCAGGCTGGGCCAGGCCTGGGGGCTGGAAAATTCGGGGGTGGAGCGCAGTGGCCCGCTGCTGCCTGCGGCCAGCATCTCCCGTAGATAGGGCAGGTGGCCGTCGTCAGCCCACTGGCGAACAAGTTCCAGGCTAAATCCGTCAATACCGATTAGCAGTATCCGCGGCATAACGCCCCTGTGCAGCCCACGTAGTGGGCAGAAGTAATTATTATTGCTACAATAATCATACCCTGGACGGATATTGCTGTAAAGCGTAGCAGCCCGGCTCAGCGGCTGATAGCAGTTCTCCGCGCTAGCCACTTGACTTGAGCGGTGATATTGCCTATAATGTAGCTGTGCAGTCGGGAGATGCCCGGCTGCAGTTGTGTCTTTGTTGGCTTAATGATAGGGGAAACGACGATGTACGCAATATTCCAAAATGGCGGCCACCAGCATAAGGCTGTGCCGCAAGAAGTCGTCATATTGCAAAAACTGGACGCGGAAGTTGGCGAGCAGGTCAGCTTCGACGAAGTCCTGATGGTGCACAGCAATGGTGATGTCCAGGTGGGTACTCCCCACGTGGCGGGCGCTCAGGTGACCGGCACGGTCGTCCAGCAGGGCCGCGGGCGGAAGATTCGCGTCTTTAAGTATAAGCCGAAAAGGAATTACAAGCGCCAGTACGGTCATCGGCAGTCGTTTACGGCAGTACGTATTGATGAGATCAAAGCGTAGGGGACTGCGCTTGATAGCTTTGAGGTGATTGAATATGGCACACAAAAAAGGAATGGGCAGTTCGCGAAACGGTCGTGACAGCGCCGGCAAGCGGCTGGGTGTCAAGCGCTATGGTGGGCAAACCGTCAAGGTGGGCAGTATCCTGATCCGCCAGCGCGGTACCAGGTTTCATCCCGGTATGAACGTAGGCCGGGGCAGCGATGATACCCTGTTCGCCAAGGCCCCCGGCGAGGTTCAGTTCGAGAAGCATGGGGGCGGGCGCACCTACGTGAACGTCATCCCTGAAGCCGCTGAGGCGTAATACGAGACCTATGCCCGGAAAGTGATAGATTGCCGGCACCGGGGTGTGCCGGCGATTCTGTTTATGGACTTAGTTGTAAACTGTCGAGCGGGGGCCGGCGATGTTCGTGGACGAGGCACAAATCGAGGTACGAGCTGGTGACGGCGGCGATGGCGCGGTGCATTTCCGACGGGAGAAGTTCGTTCCCCGAGGTGGGCCGGATGGTGGCAACGGTGGCGATGGGGGAGATGTCATCCTGGTAGCCGACCCGAGCCTGCATACGCTACTCGACTTTGAGTATGAGTCAGTGTTTTCCGCTGAGTCAGGCGTGGACGGTGCCGGCAAGCACTGCGATGGCAAGAACGGCGCCGACTGCATTGTTCGAGTGCCGCCAGGCACTATGGTCTACGAGCAGGCCAGTGGTCAGCAGGTTGCCGACCTGGTAGTTCCCGGAGACCGGCTGATCG
This sequence comes from Candidatus Zipacnadia bacterium, assembly GCA_029821515.1. GTDB lineage: Bacteria > Armatimonadota > Zipacnadia > Zipacnadales > Zipacnadaceae > JALGTD01. The sequence goes on from JALGTD010000006.1 coordinate 10,389, forward strand.
CTGCCCGTGGCGGCGAAGGAGGTCGGGGCAATACCGCATTTGCTACGGCCACCCACCGAACTCCCCGCTTCGCCGAGCAGGGCCTGCTCGGCGAAAGTCGCGGGCTGCGCCTGGAGCTGCGCATTATCGCCGATGTCGGCGTGATCGGCTTCCCCAACGCGGGCAAGTCCACGCTCATCTCTCATCTCTCGGCGGCCCGGCCCAAGATCGCCAGCTATCCCTTTACCACTCTTCAACCCCAGTTGGGTGTGGTGCGGGTGAGTGACGAACGTCAGTTCGTTATTGCAGATATGCCCGGGCTGATCGAGGGCGCTCACACCGGCAGGGGCCTGGGCGACCGGTTCCTGCGCCATATTCGCCGCACCCGGCTGCTGCTTCATACGCTGGATGTAGCGGCGGTTGACCAGCGCGATCCCCTGGAAGATTATGAGAACTTGAATGGCGAGCTGGCGGCCTACGACGAGCACGTCGCCGCTTTGCCGCAACTGGTCGCGCTGAACAAACTTGATCTGCCCGACAGCGAGGTTTTCCTGCCGATATGCCAGCAGTATTTTGCCGAGCGGCAGATACCGGCATATCCCATCTCGGCGGTCACCGGCACAGGGTTGACCCAGCTCGTACACGCATTGGTCGCGAAGCTGGAGGAGATGGGACCGCGCCAGACGGACCAGCGCGAGCCCGAGACTCACCAGATGCCGCAAGCTGAGGAGCGACCGCTGCAGATCTTCCGTGCTGCTGACGACGTCTTCCTGGTGCGAGGCAGCGAGGTTGAGCGAGTGGTCCAGCGCACCGATCTGAGCAACGAAGATGCCCTGCTGCGTATGCACGGACAACTGCAGGAGATAGGTGTCATTGCTGCCCTCAGTCGGGCTGATGCTCAGGTGGGTGATACCGTCTTTATTGACGACGTCGAGCTGGAATACCAACCATGATACGGCAGGACAACGGCAGCAGAACAGCAGGACAACGGCACTGCAACGGCAGGACAGTGTGCTGAAGGGAAGCCTGCCCGCGAAGACGAACTATCCTCTGTCGGACGCCCGGAGGTGAGGCTCGCAATGCCCATCGGCATTATCGGCGGCACGGGATTCTCAGAGGCACCTGAATTTGATCTGCACCGAGAAGAAGTGACCACAGCTTTCGGCGCGGTTACGGTTCTTAGGGGCAGCTTCGCTGATAAGGAAGTCATGTTTGTGCCCCGTCATGGAGCAGCGGGCCGGCTGGCTCCCCATCAGATTGCCTACCAGGCCAATATCGCCGCATTGCAGAGCCTTGGCTGCACTCACATCCTTGCCACTAATGCAGTCGGCGGCATTCGCAAGGACATTGAGCCGGGGCATCTGGTCGTGCCCGACCAGTTCCTGGATTTCACCCGGCAGCGCCCGCTCACTCTGGCCGAAGGCAGCAGTGAAGAGATACCTCACGTTGACGTCACCAACCCCTACTGTAGCTACCTGCGCCGATTGATCGCCGAACAGGCCGGGGAAGCGGGCCTGGTAGTTCACCAGGACGTTGTCTATGTCTGCACCGAGGGGCCACGGTTTGAGACGCCGGCGGAGATTCAGATGTTTGCCCAACTGGGCGGCGATGTTGTGGGAATGACCGGAGTACCTGAAGTGGTGCTGGCCCGCGAGGCCGAGATATGCTACGCCAGTATGGGAGTGGTGACCAATTACGCCGCCGGTATCACTGGCGAGACACTATCGGCGGACGAGGTCCACGAACTGATGGATCAACTTCGCCCTGACCTACTTGCGCTGCTGACCGAGGCAATAGCCCGGTTGGACCCCGACGCAGATTGCCTGTGTCCCTTTAAGTAGTCCCTGGGTTGGAGATTTCCCTCATCAGTGCCTCGGTCTGCCCAGTGATGAGTTGGACCTCCAGCAGCAGATGTTCCAGTTCAGCGCGGTTCATCTGCTCGCGCTTCTGGTAGCGGTCATTGAGCGAGCGCCACGCCATCAGCATCTCTTCCAGCATCGCTTGAGTGTGCTGTTTCTGGCTGCCCTCAGCCATCTTCGCCCACTTAACCAGGGCATCACCCAGCTTCTGTTCCGTCTTGGCCAGGGCTGCGGACACCGGTGGGACTTCTACTGGATACGGCCCCGACCGCCAGCGCACAATCCCCTCGTGGTCAGTCAGCGAGAAGGTGACGGTACTGAAGCCGTCCTGCTTTATCAGATAGGGAACCGATGCTTGCTGAGTAGTCGCGGCCAGTGTCTGCTTTACCGAGTTGAAGAAGTGACCTCGCTTGTCTCGGCCCATGACTCGTACATTGAGCTTTATGGTCTGTGGTGATTCACGCTCCCCTGCCGCCAGCAGTTTGTACAGTGGCCGAACCGAGATGAAGGCATTGTTCTGGCCCAGCCACATCGCCCCCAGGTCGTCTATTGTGACGCGACAGGGGCGGCCCCCGAAGATCAGGGTGCCGAAATTCTCGGGTTCGTAGAAACTCTTATTATGATATCCCCAACTGCTGAGCACATCGGCCCGCGCTGCATTGCGTGCTACCTCCATAATCCACTCATCGCCCGGCTGAGGCGCAATCTGATTGGCAAACGGCAACTGTATCTCGACGCTCCAGCCGTCATCGTGGATTGTTGCCGCTGCCTCCCATTGAAAGTCCTCCGTCACTACTCGGTCGTAGGAGTCGTATTTGGTGCCCAGGGAGTTGACTGCCAGGTGCGCATAGTCCTGGCGCTTCCCGGCGGTGTCCACAAATAGCTCCAGACAGTCATCGCGCCATACCTCGCCGTCCCGCTGGGTTACCTCGCGGCGAAGCTGCTGCGGGTTGGAGTCGAAAAGCCTGACTCCCACGTACAGGGCCTGCTCGGTGTAGCCCACGTAGACAGTCGTGGGCAGTTGAACGTGGCTCTTCCCGCCCAGAGTGACAAACTCACTGAGCACAGCTGCCTGGCCCCACTCCTGCCTGCCCACGATACCGTCAATCTCCGGGGCCTTATCCAGCAGAGCAACTGAGACGACCGGTGGAGTGTAGAATTCGGCGGCTTGAGCACAAATGCAAGCTACGGCCAGCAACACGGCCATCATTGCGGCTTTTTTGCTACTCATCATTATACCCTCCCCAGTGGTTACACGCGCTGGTGACAGGTTCGTCGTGGCGCGCCCCCTCACCTCCTAAGAGGGATGCCCCACTGAAATTACCAGCAGCGGGGCATGGTCGGCCGGCAAGTCCAGTATCTCGGTGACCTGCCCGTCACCGAAGGCCCCGACCATCACCGAACCCAGCTTCAGACTCACCGCCTGCAGGCACAGGTTCTCACCGGCTGCTCCCACTTCCATGTGCACGTACCGGTCTGCCCTCGCCCCATACTTGGCGCGAGTGCGTGCATAGACTGCAGTGATGACGAAATCGGCCGCTGCCTGTTGAACGACCCCTTGGCCAACACACGCCGCGGCCAGCGCTGGCCGTTGGTCGCCAGTCAGATGCAACCGCATCTGATGTCCCTGCGGCTGGTAGTGATATACACCCTCCGCAGTGACCACATACAACTCCAGCGGATAGAGTGCGCCGGCTGAGGGCGCTGCCCGAAACCCGTGCTGCGGGGAGGTTATACCCTGCGCTGCCCACAGCAACTGCCCAATCTCGCTTTGAGTAAGCGGCTGGTCAGTGAATGACCGGATGGAGCGGCGCTGGGCGAGGACCTGCTCAATACTTACGGTCCCGGTCGTCTGCGGCTGCGGCAATTGCGTTACTGCAGCTTCCTGACCACCGGGATCGACGTCTGCCAGGCAGTATATTGCCAGTAGGCCCGCTATGAGCACGACGATAACGACAGCGACACCAATGCTGTGCATGAACTACCACCTCCGTACAGATTTGTCTCGTGTAACTATGTTCACTATTGGTCAGTATAGCTTCCGTACTCATGAGCTGCCTGGACCATAGCTACGTAGTTTTCGGGCTGGCAGCCCGGATGGATGGAGTTGGAGGAGCTGATTATATATCCGCCGCCTGGCGCGGCCACGGCTATGGTCTGCTTGACTGCCTCTCTTACCTGCTGCGGTGTCCCAGACACTAGCAGGTTACGGCAGTCAATGTTGCCTATGATACAGGCCTGGCCGTCCAGATGTTGCTTGACCGCAGAAATGTCCATACATTGTGGCTGGATGGGATGGATACCGTCAAAGCCTACTTCCACAAAATCATCCAGGATGGGCCAGACATTACCGTCCGAATGCTTCACTATCTTCAGCCCCTGCTGGTGAGCGAATTCCACCATCTGCCGATGATAGGGCTTGAGGTATTCCCGGTAATGGTCCGGCGACATTATCGTTGTTGTCTCGCCGGCCAAATCGCCGGGCACAATTATTGCGTCCACGCCCAGTTCGCCCGCCTTCTCAATCACAGCCAGGTTGAAGTCGGTCGCGGCACGGGTCAATGCGTGCACTAGTTCAGGGTCCAACAAGTAGTCAACTAGCAGGTTCTCCATACCACCACGCCAACGCCACATTACTTTGAAGGGATCGTTGACCGCCAAGAAATGGGCTTTATCCGGTCCCACCTTGTCCATTACGCGTTGCACCGGAGCAAGATCATCGGCCTCCACGCTGCAGGCTGCTTTAAGCTGCTTAATGTCAGAGAGATCCTTGACTGGCCCGTCAAAAGGCAGTCCCTCGCCATGCTCACTGAGGCGATAGAGTGTCCCAAACTTGTCTCTGGCTGTGCCATCGCCGAGATCCTGTAGGCCTATCGAGAAGCTGCTACAGGTGGCATCCAGTCCCAGTTCGGTAACTATGAAGCAGTACAGGTCGAGAATCTCATCGCACTCTTCCCCGAAGCGGTCCTTGGCTGCTTCCACTCCCACCTCTTCTTGCGAGAGCAGCCCGGCTATCCGCACGAGGCTGGACTCATTTATGTACAGCTCGAATATTGGTACCTGGTCGGGTACTGCGCAATCCAGGGCCGTAAGTATCCTCTGCTTCCCGGTAAGTTCTGCTGGCATATTGTGCTCTTCTCCCTGCGGCTAGGTGGTAGCTCTACTATTCAACGATATTAGCGAGCGTTTGTAGTATCTGCTCGTGCCAGGTCAGCAGCGCCTGCGGTGTGCGATCCCAGTAGTGGAAGTCTCTGAACAGTTCCGGCACCGGGTTGATAAGCTCTTGAAGGCGCTGGGCTGCCTCGCCGTCAATGCGTCCCTCATCAATCATCTGCTGACCCGCCCGCAGCAGCGCGATATCCTCCAGAGCCGCCCGCGTTACCTTCAGACGCAACGAGGGCAGCACTGCGCCACCCTCCTCGCGCGGCGGATAGACGCGGAAGTTGTTACCGTTGTGAATGCCGGCGTAGGGAAATCCACTGGGTTGATCGGAGAGCTGGAGAGTCTCCCAGAAGTCCTGCGGCGGTCCGCCCGCGAAACCCGTCCAGGTAAAGACGCCCTTAGCGCCGTAATGGTGGGACATAATCAGGGCCAGGCGGTGTTCGAGAGCCGGGTTGTCAATCTGCATATTGGGCGCCATCACCAGCGGATCCCGCATCTGCCAGCGTACCGGTAGATGACAGTAGTAGTGCCACAGCTCGGGATGCTTGATATTCCTGTGCACCGGGGGATCATAACGGTGCGAGGAAACATCCGTCATCCAGATGTCGCAGCCCTGCGCCATATCTTTGTGCCACTCGGAAGCCAGATAGACCCGCAGGCCCGGGTATTTTTTGTGAATCATCTGGCAGAACGGTATGTTGCTGTTAGCAAAGGTCTCGTCATCAGGCTCGTCAGCATTACTGTAGATGACGGCCTGGTCCAGCCAGCCCTGTGCTTTGACGTGGTCGTAGAGCGCGGTCATCTCCTCGTCGCCCAGCCAGCCGATGTCAAACAGCTTCATCCCCCGCTCGGCCAGGTACTGGTGAAGCTGGTCAAACTTACCGGGATCCTCGGCATCCCAATAGTGGCGCAGCGCGTCCATCGGATACATATGGTGGGCCAGAACCATCCCGCACATATCCCGATACTGATCGTCGCTCAGCTCCCCGCCGCCCCAACTTGGCTGAAACCAGCCGATGAAGGGATAGTCGTTAGGCGCCAGTTCAAGGCCCCCGACGACTTGAACTGGCACTGCTATCGGGATATCCTGTTGCTCGTCGTTCTCGACAGACACCCCGCATAGTATCGGACCGGTGGGCATATTGGCAGGCAGGTGGACATCAACCCAGAAGACCGCGCATTCCAGCCCCTCGTCGAGCGTTACTGAGTCCTCCGGCACCAGCGGGTCGGGCCAGCGCTCTACGTTGTAGCGGGGATAGGTCGGCTCAGCCGTTTTCACGAAGAGCTCGCGGAATAGCTGAGCCTTGGCCAGACGATTCTTGTCGGCTACGAACAGGTCGACGCGGTACGTTGAAGGCGCGGCACCCGTCTTGGGCAGGATCACGACTTGAAAGGCAGCAGTACTTATTGGGCCAGATCTTGACCAGGTCGTGGGTTATCCCCACGCAGAAGTTGGCCTGGGGCGCTTCTGCGAATCGGCCCCGAAAGCGCGTGAGCTGGTCGCTGAAGGGCAGCCCCCAGGGGTCAACGGTGTTAGCCATGTCCTTCTCCGCGTCAGGTAAGTCCTCGGGCACTGCCGCATCTGCTGCCAGCAGGGGCATTACCAACATGGCTGCCATCAGGAGTATCTTGACAATCTCTTCGCTGCATGGCATAGCTGCTCACCTATTTGCGCGACTTGATGTTGAGTCCAGTTGACCCATTCATCTGAGCTGGCTGGAGCTGGTCAGGCCACTGGGTTGGCTACGACTCAGTAGTTTTCGGCCCAGGGCTCGTAGTAAGCCCGGGGATGCTGGCAAGCCGGGCAGACGCTGGGCGCTTCGGTGCCCTCGTGGACGTAGCCGCAGTTGCGGCACTTCCACTTGATTGGCTCGGTCCGTGTGAAGACCTGGTCGGTCGCGACGCGCCCGGTCAGGATTTTGTAGCGCCGCTCGTGGTATTCTTCCACCTCCGCAATCTCGTGGAAGGAGGCTGCGACCTGGGGGAAGCCCTCTTCCCTCGCGACTTCTTCGAAGTCTGGATACAGCGTGGTCCATTCCAGCTTCTCGCCGGCAGCGGCGGCCCTCAGATTGGCCAGTGTGCCTCCTATCACTCCCGCTGGATATTCGGTTGTGATCTCCACATCCCCACCTTCCAGGTACTTGAAGAAAACCTCCGCGTGCTCCTTTTCGTTGTCGGCGGTTTCCTGGAAGATGGCAGCAATCTGTTCATAGCCCTCTTTGCGAGCCACGCTGGCGAAGAAGGTGTAGCGATTGCGCGCTTGCGCCTCGCCGGCAAATGCCGCCAGCAGATTCTTTTCGGTCTGTGTGCCCTTGATGCTGGCCACTGTCAATCATCCTCCTTTGTAGGATAGAAGGCCGTGCAGCGCGTCAAGCTGCCCGGTATCAGTCCGCACCCAATATAAGATTCTCTCTTGGTTGCTTGCATTCCTGCTCCTGTCGGCCGCTCACTTGCTGCAATTAGCCCCGGTTAGGTCTCCGCTGCTCCGGCCTGCTTGCGACACAGGAAGCTCTGGAACAGGCCCAGAAGATACTTCCGATTTGCCAGCACTACGAATCCAGCCGATTCCAGGGCGTCGGTAAGTTCGTCCCAGCCCGACCAGGCGTGACTAAGCTCATTCATCAGCAGTACGCCCTGTGGCTTCAACACCCGCGCGGCCTCAGCGAGGGCCTGTTGCCGGTCGGAAACATGGTGCAGCATATTCACGGCAACTACGGCGTCAAATTCGCCGGCGGGCAACTGCAATTGGGTCAGGTCGCCTTCAAGAAACTCAATGCTCAGCTCCCACCTTTCGTTCAGTTGTCGCGCGCGCGCAATGTCCTCGGAGGAAACATCGAATGCTACCAGCTTCTCCGGCTCGAATTCCTCAGCAATAACTTGTGCCTCATACCCCGCGCCACAACCGGCGTCCAGAATGATTGCGCCAGTGAGGTCAACGTCCTGCTCTTTTAGCAATTGCCGAAAGATGCGGAACTGCACATACTTGCGATAGACTCGTTCGAGACCGAAACCCTTCATCATACATCCTCCTTGTGATAGCCTGGCTGGTCAGAGAATTGTATACCTCTGGCTTAGGTCGCTGCTGACCTCAATTATTGATCATCGGTCGGCGAGTAGCGCCGCAGGCGCAGCGAATTGGATACCACTGACACCGAGGAAGCCGCCATGGCGGCGGCAGCAATCATGGGATTCAGCAAGCCGGCGGCAGCCAGCGGAATAGCGGCGATATTGTAGAAGAACGCCAGGAACAGATTCTGCTTGATGTGGGCCAGAGTCCGGCGGCTCAGCAGTATAGCGCGCACTACGCCCATCGGGTTGCCGCTGACCAAAGTGATCTCCCCCGCCTCCATCGCGACATCTGTGCCGGTGCCCAGGGCAATTCCCACGTCGGCCTGCGCCAGCGCGGGCGCGTCGTTGATGCCGTCGCCCACCATTGCAACGCGGTGGCTCTGCTGCTGAAGTTGTTTCACCTGGTCGCTCTTCTGCTCGGGCAGGACTTCCGCAAGCACATTGTCCATACCCAACTGCTCGGCAATAGCGGTGCCGGTGCGCCGATTGTCGCCGGTGATTAGATAGATCTCCAGGCCCATCTGCTGTAAGCGCGAGACGGCCTCCGTCGCCTCCGGCTTGAGCGTGTCGGCCAGGGCCACCAGTCCCACCAGCCAGCCATCTTTCGCCACCAGCAAGGTCGTATTGCCTTGCTGTTCCAGGCGGCTCTTAGCTTCCTGCGCCGAAGAGACATCCACACCGGCTTCGTGCATCA